>CAISYK010000135.1 GCA_903889605.1 uncultured Bacteroidota bacterium | reverse complement strand
TTGAAAAAAATAATATCATAATTAATAATGAAGTGTGCATGCAAAAAAATACATCAATCTTTTTCCCTTATGCATCTCTGTTTAAATCAGCTATGCATCTGGCGACAAATTGAAATTGCATTGTCAATAATTTGACTGAACAGCCCGCATTCAAAAATTAAAGATCAATTCGATTTATTTGTGAAAAATATTTCATCTTGAAAGTATTATAATTGTATTCTCAACTTTATTCCCAATTTGTACTGAAAGGGTATATATACCAGTTGGAAGCGATCCATTTAACTCTACGTTTTCTCTTATATATTTATCTTTAATTTCATACCCTTTATTGTAAACTTCCTGACCTAAAGTATTTAATATCCTGATGCTTACTTTTTCTTCATGAGCGCCTGCCATATTTATATTTATAGTGAATAATCCAGTATTAGGATTTGGATATACTTTCATTTGAAATATGTTTATTGAATCTGTTAATCCCGAAATAGTTTGAACCTGGCCGGAATCTGCTTTAGAATTTATTTCTAATCCTTTGCAGTTATTTACAGTAACCTTTACCGTTGCTGACCACGCATTAACACCGGCTTGTGTCACCTGCAGCTGATAATTCCCTGCTTCTGAAGCAATATAAACAGCTCCTGCTGCTCCAGTAACAGCGAAGCCGTCCTTTTTCCATTTATAAGTATATCCTGAACATGTATTGGCATATAATTTTACATTTCCACCCAAACAAAAAGTTGTAGAACCGCCTGGAGTTATAGATGCACTCAGCCCATTTTGTATTTTAACTGCTGTTGGGCCTGACCATGAAATACAGGAACCTTGAATAATTTTCACCTGATAACTGCCTGAAACAGCTGCTGTATAAGTAGAATTTACGGCACCGGTTATATCTGCCCCATCTTTTTTCCATTGGTACATACTGGCTGAACCATTGTTCGTCTGTAAGGTAACTGAACCGGAACAAATTGTGGTTGGGCCTAATGGGATGATTATGGGAGTTGGACATGTTGTTACTGTGACGTTTACTGCTGGTGAAACGCTTGTTTGATTATTATTGCCGGTTGCTTTCGCTTTTAAAGTATAATTTCCTGAAGTTGCATTCATCCAGGTAAAACTATATGGAGCCGTTATGTCTTCGCCGATTTTAATAGTATCTTGGAAAAATTCTACTTTTGAAATACTTCCTCCTCCGGTAACTGATGCATTAATAGTAATATTTGCAGGGCTGGGGTAGCTTGTGTTTTGAGCCGGAGATGTAATATTTACAGCCGTCTGATTATTAACGCTGATGTTTATGATTGCAGAAACAGCAGTATTGCCGGCACTGTCAGCAGCTTTTGCTGTAAGCTCATAAATCCCTGCCGTAACGTTGTTCCAGGAAAAATTATATGGACTTGATGTACTTTCACCAAGCTTTGCTGAACCAGCAAAAAATTCTACTTTTTGTATTGTTCCTGTTCCGCCTGATGCAGATGCGCTGATTGTAATATTGGAACCTTCAATAAATGAGCTGTTGTTTGCGGGTGAAGTAACAGCAGCAGTCAGCTGGTTAGGTGAATTAACGCTGATATTAATTATTGCAGAAACAGCAGTATTTCCGATGCTGTCTGTCGCTTTTGCTGTAAGTGCATAAATGCCGGCCGGAGCATTGTTCCAAACAAAATTATAAGGACTTACTGTACTTTCACCGAGCTTTTGTGAACCCGCAAAAAATTCCACTTTTTGTATTGATCCTGTTCCGCCTGATGCGGCAGCCTGAATTGTAATATTTGAACCAGCATTAAATGAACTGTTATTTATTGGTGAAACAATAGATGAAGTTAATTGGTTTGATGAATTAACGCTGATATTACTTATTGCTGAAACGGCGTTATTATTTCCGCTGTCCGTGACCTTTGCTGTAAGTGCATATATTCCTGCTGCAGCATTGTTCCAAATAAAATTATAAGGACTAACTGCACTTTCACCAAGCTTAACTAATCCTGCATAAAATTCAACTTTTTGTATAGTACTTGTTCCTCCTGATGCCGCTGCCTGAATTGTAATGTTTGAACCTGCCGTAAAAGAACTGCTGTTTATAGGTGAAGTTATAGATGCAGTTAAAGGCAAACCAAATGGAGAAAGCCGTGACCCCGGTATAGGCCTTTCTAAAGTACCGAAAGGAAGCTGCCACCCAACTGATAAATTATCTCCAAGTGTTCCTTCCTTATGTAAAGCTTCAATATAATATTTCGTTCCTGCATTAAGGTTAATAGGAACTGATTGCTGTGACGGGTATTTCGTCCATTCCCTGGGGGCACAGTATCCTGTTACAGATGCAATTTTAACTTTATTGGCAGGCATGTCATTTGTACTTAACCACAACTCGCTGT
The DNA here is from genome assembly GCA_903889605.1 of uncultured Bacteroidota bacterium. Lineage (GTDB taxonomy): Bacteria > Bacteroidota > Bacteroidia > 2-12-FULL-35-15 > 2-12-FULL-35-15 > 2-12-FULL-35-15. The sequence continues at coordinate 4,469 of CAISYK010000135.1, read as the reverse complement.
TATCGTCGCTGGCAATCCAAAAAATATAACTTCCTGTTAATGGCGGACAAATATATCCTCTTATCCGGCTGGCGTAATTGTCACCAGCTTTAGTAGGTCCTTCAAAAATAGTAAGCTGGCTGGAACTGGTTGGAACAGTATTTACAGGAACTTTACTTACTGAAGCGCCTGTAACATTAGCCCAAAAATCTCTGGTTATTGTTCCTGATGCAGTGCATACAGATGGCGCAACATAAGGGATTACGGTAAGTGATGCCGCGGAACTTGTATCGCTGCCGTAGATATTGGTTACAACCGTCCTATACTGGCCTGCCTGTGATAATTGAGTGTTGGTAATTGAATAAGCCGCAGCATTTGCACCTGGGATATTTATTCCATTGCGCTGCCATTGATAATTAATAGGCAGCGAACCCGTTGCTGAAACACTAAAAGCAGCGGGTTGGGTTTCCATTACTGTAATACTTGATGGCTGTGATGATTTTGGAGTAACAATGTTCTGCGATATTTTGCAGATAAAAGCATCTGTTCTGCTGTATGGAAGAAAGGAATAGTTTCCGAACACACCGCCATTTAATACAGAACCGGTTGCATATACATTACCGGAAGGTTCTGCACAAATAGCATTTCCTGTTTCATTTCCAAGAAATTCAAGGGAATCAGCCGGACCGTCAACACCGATTACCCATTGAAAATCACCGGCATTATTCATTTTTGCCATAAATATTTCAGAACTATCAGTTCCCGTAAGAGAATAAGTACCGAAATTTGCAGAAAGGCTGTAATTGCCGGTAATATATAGATTTGTTCCATCGCAGCCAATGCCCTTTGCGCGATCAATAAGCCGGCCTCCCGCTTTTCTAACCCATTGAATATTTCCTGATACATCATAACATGCAACAAAAATATCAGAACTGCCTGTTGTAGTGATTGCAATGCCGTCAAAATGGGCATATGCATTAAATTCACCTGTAACAAAAATTTTATTGTTATTGTCAATAGTTAAAGCCCAGCCCACATCATCGTAATCGCCTCCGGCAGTTTTAACCCATGATAATGTTCCATCAGTTGTATATTTTGCTAAAAAAGAGTTAAAATATCCGTTCGGGCTGGTTAATGTTTGGGAACCAAAAACAGCACCATTTTTATACATCCCGCATACATAAACATTGCCCGCAGCATCGCATTTTATACCCTTGGCTTCGTCCCTGCCTGGACTGCCGGCAGTTCTCACCCATTGAAAAACCCCATCTTTGTTATATTTTGCAACGTAGATGTCATTCAAGCCGTATCCAGTAACGGTTGTTGTTCCAAAAACAGCACTGGTATTGAAAAAACCGCATACAAACACATTTCCTGCTTTATCATAAGTAATCCCCAAGGCTTCATCATTATAAATACCGCCCGCCCTATTTGCCCACAGCAGGTTTCCGTTGAGATCATATTTGGCTAAAAATGCATCATTAACACCTTTAGAAGTGAGGGTAATCGGCGAACCGGAAAACTTAATTATATTTCCAAAACCTTCAATTTCTCCTCCAACATATAAATATGCACCATCGCATGAAAGAGTATGTGCATAATCCCCAAGTATGCTTCCTGCTGTCCGTATCCAAATTAGTGCACCTGCGGGACTATATTTTGCTAAATAAATATCATGATTGCCCTGATTAGGCAAAATTGTGCCGCTGAAATTTGCATTCAATTCATATTTTCCGGCAACGTAAACATTTCCGAGGCTATCGTTTGCTATTCCGTACCCATAATCATACGCGGCCTGCCCTTCTCTTTTTGCCCAATCAAAATTTTGTGCATTCAGTACATTCACAAACAGCAAACTAAAGAATGCTGCAGATATAATTTTTTTATAATATCTTATTTTGAATTTAGTTATACAGTTCATGATTCTATAGTTTTATATTTTGACAAAACAGACAATTTTTTTTAATTCATAACACTACCTGGTCAGCAGCATTTTTGATATTTGAATTTGATCATCAATTGTTACCTTAAGCATATAAACACCTATCGGAACATTTGGATCCAGTTGAATGACTTCTTTAACACAGCCGCTTATTTTATGAGGAGACTTGCTGTATAATACCTGACCAAAAGTGTTTGCTATTTCAATCATTAAATTTTTTTCTTCCAGGTTATCAATACAAAGTTCAAGAATGAATTGACCGGAATTGGGATTTGGGTAAACAATCATATCATAAGTATTGTCCAAAACAGGATTTTGCTGAAGGCTGTCATCTGCCGGCGGAGTATCCGTAATTTTCAATCCGCTTAGTGTCTTTAATATTAAGTTGAAACGAATATCAGAACTGGTAACAGAGTTTTGATGAATTTCTACGGCAATCGTATTTGTTCCATTAACTAAAGCGGATGAACTTAAGTTTGCCAAAACCCAGGTATATTCATCTGCACTATCTATGTAGGCTGGAGCGAGTGTGTTGTAATAAATAGTGCCGGTTGGCAGATTATTTCTGTACACTTCAATCCCATTGATATAAACGGCAGCACCGTCATCACGAATCAAACTAAGTACTAACCCAGAAATAGCAGATTTATCTAAAACATTAAATGTTTTTCGAAAATAAGTTGTAATGTATTTATTAGTAGCCGAAGGGCCATAACTTACTACAGCACCTTCTCCGCCATAGCCGTAACCTAATTCGGTATTTCCTGTTTTCCAGGTTGAATCATTAAATGAAGAAGCCATCCAGGCAGTACCCTGATTAGTTCCATTATCCAAGTACTTCCAAGCATCGCCGGCAGGAATTAGTTCTGCTCCTGTACTTCTGCCAGAAGTTGTAAATGCTGCAGGGGCAGAAAAACCGCTTGACGAAGAATCACAGACTGTTCTTACCTGAAATTCATAAGTTGTTGAATCAGTTAATCCAGTGATTGCTTTTGAATTTGTAATAACGTTAAAGTCTGTCCATGCGGTTGTTCCCGTTTTTCGGTATTGTACATCATAACTTAATGCATCATCAGCAGCAGCCCATTTTAATACAGCTGATGTTTTTGTAACTGATTCGGTTGTTAAACGAGATGGCTGCTTATTTGCAGCAGGAGCAGCAGATGTTTTTATCTTAGCTAAAAAAACATCAGTCCGCCCATAACCATTCACTGTGGTATTTCCAAAAACACCTCCATTTAATAAAGCACCGGTAACATAAACATTGCCTGACGCCTCAGCGCAAACGGCATCACCTGATTCGTAACCAAGCGATTCAATTGCATCGGCAGGACCACCTACATACTTGGCCCAAATAAAATTTCCGGAATTATTTAATGCGGCTGTAAAAATATCTGAGTTGTCGACGGCATGCAGAGTCGTGGATCCGAAAACTGCATTGGAACCAAACTGGCCGGTAATAAAAACATTTTGTCCATCGCAGCCAATGCCGCGTGCTCTGTCAATCAATGGACCGCCGGCTTTTTTTGCCCAAATTATTCCTCCGGATGAATCATAACAAGCAACAAAAACATCTGCCTGGCCTGAAGTGGACAGCGATATCCCACCAAATTTAATTGTGGAATTAAACTCCCCGGCAATAAAAATTTTACTTGAATCATCAACAGTAACCGCCCATGCAACCTCATCCCAATTACCTCCTGCGGTTTTTACCCAAAGTAAAGTACCATCGGGTGCATACTTTGCCAAATACATATCCCAATAACCATTGGGTGCTGTAAAATATTGGCCGCTGAAATTTGCAGTACCTTTAAACATTCCGCAAACATATACATTGCCTGCAGCATCACATTTAACACCCTTACCTTCGTCCCTGCCGGTGCCTCCAGCTTTTTTCACCCACAAAAAATTACCGGCAGCATCATATTTGGCAAGAAACATATCATATCCGCCAAACCCGGTAATAGTTGTTGTTCCGCCAAAAACGGCTTTATTATTAAAATATCCGGTGACGTAAACATTGCCTGCATTATCACAGGCAACACCCTGAGGTTTGTCATCATAAATGCTGCCTGCACTTTTTGCCCATAATAGATTTCCGTTTAAGTCATACTTTGCTAACATGATATCATTTGACCCTTTGCCTGCAAGGGTTATAGATGAACCAATAAATTTTATTGTACCGGTGCCCTCAATTTCACCTGTGATATATACATAATTACCATCACAGGCAAGGGCATGGGCATAATCCCCACTAACACCGCCTGCAGTTCTGATCCATGTTAATGAACCTGATGGCGAATATTTAGCAACATAAATATCATGGTTTCCCTGACAGGGCAATGTAACACCACTGAATTTTGCATTCATTTCATACTTACCGGCAAGATATATATTGCCTGATTTATCATTAGCAATGCCATATCCATAATCATACGCTCCCTGTCCTTCTCTTTTTGCCCATTCATAATTTTGTGCATGAAGCATAATAAAAAATGAATTCAGGATTATAACAGAAAATATATTTTTCATCTATTTGATTTTTCAG
>CAISYK010000134.1 GCA_903889605.1 uncultured Bacteroidota bacterium | reverse complement strand
TTTAAATTAATGTTTTTTGAGTTCAGCGAAGCTTCAATGGTCATGTCTTGATGTTTTTTCATAACAAAACCAATAATATTTCTAAAAAAACCATTAAGTTCAAAATCACTGCTGGAAACATTTCCTGTCAATCTATCCACTGCCAGATCATTGTTGTCGAACTTGAAATTGCCGTTAATTTTAGTAAAGTTTAAAGGATTATTTTTCAGCTTTACATTCATATCCGTAATCTCTAAATTTCCTGCGGCTGTTATGTTTTGATAATTAGAATTATTAAATTCTTTCGCTTCTCCTGCGAAAGAAGCGTCTATTTTTAATTCTCCGGACACCGTTTCAATAGTATCTATTTTTATGAAACGCTGTAGTTTTTCTAAACTGATATCAGCTCTTATTTTAGCAGAAATGGAAGGATTGTTCAAATTGTGCATCGACAATTCGCCTGAAACAGCACCCTGATCAATGACCGCTGAAAATGAATTTAATTCCAGCATAGAACTTTCGGCATTGTCATGATTCCCGCTTGAATAAACACCTTTCAGGTTTACTTTGTGCAGGATAATATTATTTTTAACCTGAGTGATGTCAGCATTATTAATTCCAAAATCAGCCTTAATTTCAGGTGTTTTATCTTTTGAAAAACTGCCTTGAATTAAAGCATTGAAATAAAATTCTCCAGTGCTTTCATAGTCGTTAATCCTGCCTTTGTATTGATTTGGAATTAAAGACAGAACCGATTTAATATCCATATCCTTACCTCGGATTCCTAAGTTTACAATTGATTCTCTGCCGGCGTTAATAACGCTGCCGTACATCTCAAACAGCAGATTTTCAATTTTAATTTTACCCTCTTTAATTTTATAAGACGGCATTGTTTTATCAACATCTAAAGCAAGTTCTGCATGAATATTTTTCTTCCGCAGGTATTGTGATCCTTCACTTTTTAGTTGATTCACAAACAGATCGCTTACCGTTTCCATCGAATATTTTTCATTTGAAAATTTGCCGGAAATAGTGCTCTTTTTAATGAGCACATCTGCATTTTTATTTGATTTATAATCTTTATAATAAACCTGTATTTTGTTTAATACAATTTTTTCAAGGTCAAATGAAAAAGCTGTATTGTTCGTGTCAGATAATGATTTCCAGAAATGATAATTATCTTTCCCTTTTTTATCAATAAGGATTTTCAAAATTACATCATCAATTTTTATTTTTTTTACGTGATATTTTTTCTTGATAATATCAATAAGATTGAATTGAAAGGAAATTTTTCCAGCTTTAAATAAGGTGTCTTTGTTCTTGTTTTCGGTAGCTTCGAGTGCTTTTATATTTTTGAAATCTACAGAAGCATATGGAAAGCTTTTTAGTGCCGTAAAATCAATATCTTTTCCGTCAATTATTATTTTAGTATTCAGCTGTTTATTCAATTCACCAATAACATATTCCTTCACCTGATCCTGGTAATAATAGCCTATAATGGATATCCCAGCGGCTGCAATAGTAAATAGAATGAAAAAGAAAATAATGACACCGAGCAGGATGCGAAATATCCGAGGTGATTTTTTTGCAGGAATTTGAGGATTCGGTATATTTTCGTTATTCATTCAAGCATTCATTTTCAAATGCAAAGTTTATAAAAAAATGTGCTGGGCATTTGCCTTGTCCTATAGATGTTATCAATAACGAATAGTGGATAAGTTTATTTCATAATGAAGCTGATGCTGATGTTTTTCATGATTATCAAAACAGGGTTGATTTATAATTATTAATGGCTATTTAATTTTATATGCCATCAAAGACTTGCCATGCCTGATATAAAGCAATCCATTTTTTATCACAGGATGTGAGAAATGTTCTTTAGTGCCTTTAGTGATTTTAAACGAACTAATAATTTTCATTTTGTCAAAAGGATTGACTAATGCTACTTCGCCCTTTTCGTTATAGCAATATAACATTCCATCAGCTGAAATTGTAATGCCTTTAGTAAAATTTAAAGAGTCAACCAATTTCCCGGATGAGGCATCAATGCTCACCCATTTATTTTCAGAAGCGCCGAATATATTATTGTCAAGTTTCACAAAGCCTCCCATAATATTAATAAGCCCTGAACTTCTCCATATTTCTTTTATTGAACTTCCATCTTCGGATAGTTCAATCTTTGACGTCCCGTTTCCGCAGCCTGCAGAATAATAAATAAAACCATTTTCAAAAATCGGGGTGTTGCCGTGTATAGTGCAGTTTGTATCCTGCTTCTGCGACCACAATAATTTTCCATCTTGAGCATCTAATCCAAGAAATTCATTTTGTGAAAAAGTAACTAAAAGCTTTCGTTTAGCCAGCTTAATCATCAAAGGTGAACAATAGGCGCTGATTGTGCCTTTGGCTTTGCTTACCCATTTTAAACCGCCGTTAAACCGGTCAAGCGCAATTACGTTTGTGTCAGCTCCGCCGGGAGAAGCAAACAATGTGCTGTCATCAATTAACAATGATTCAGAATAACCAAAAGGAGTATTCTTCCCATGAAAATCGCTTATCATATTTTTTGACCATATTTTGTTTCCCTTTTCAGCATCGAAACAAACAATTTCACCTAATCCGGAACAGACATAAATTAAACCGCCTATTACTGTCGGAGCTGAACGCGAACCCTCATAACTTTCTGTCCATTCTTTACCATAAGGCGATTTCCAAAGAATATTTCCTTTTAAATCAATGGCAAACAAATATCCTATACCGTCAATTTCGCCGTTTATATATACTCTGTTTGATGTTACCACCGGAGAGCCATAACCGTTTCCGATGCCGCCTTTGGACTGTTCAGCTCCATAACCGCTTTCACTGTCGTCAATAGCCCATTCCAAAGCTGGTCCGCCCTTCGGCCAGGACTTCATTAATCCTGTTTCTAAATATTTGCCGTCTCGGTTATCACCTCTCCATTGAGCGGTTTCATTGTTTTTAGAGCAGGAGAAGCAAAAAATAATAAGACTAAATAAAATTATTTTTTTCATAATACAGCGGGGATAAAACGTTAATAAGTATCTAAATTCAAACTCCTATACAAAAAGTAAATGGAACGCTGATAATGCAGATGATTATGATGAACACTGATAAAATAAAATCTTATTTTAACCATAATTTTATGATGAAAAAACAAATGAAAATCTTTTTGAATCATAACAATCAGCGTTATCAGCGTTCCCTGTTTTTTTAAGTATAGCAGCAAAATAACAAAAAGTGTATAGTAGTCTGCTTGAAATTACTAATAATAAAATAAAATTATCAATATTAGACTTTTTTGCAAGTTAAGACCTATCCAAACAACAGCCCAAACACTTCTTCGATTTTACCAACCATTGTAATTTTTATGTGATAGTTTTTCAGATCGAGTCCTTTTTTATTGTATTTGGAAATAAAAATATGTTCAAATCCTAATTTCTCTGCTTCCGAAATGCGCTGGTCAACGCGATTCACAGGACGTATCTCACCGCTAAGTCCTACCTCGCCTGCAAAGCAAGTTTTGGGTGAAATAGGCATATCTTCATTACTGGAAAGAACGGCACATACCAATGCCAGATCAATCCCCGGATCTTCGGCTTTTATTCCGCCGGCTATATTTAAAAACACATCTTTTATTCCTAATCTAAAGCCGCATCGTTTTTCGAGAACTGCCAGAAGCATTGCCAACCGCCTTAAATCAAAACCTGTAGAGGAACGCTGAGGAGTACCATATGCAGCGCTGCTCACCAAGGCTTGTGTTTCAATAAGCATAGGGCGCAGGCCTTCCATTGTAGCTGCGATTGCTACACCGCTTACCAATTCTTCGCGGGCTGTAATTAATATTTCTGACGGATTAGTCACTTCCCTCAACCCGCTTCCCTGCATTTCGTATATACCTAATTCATTAGTAGAGCCGAAACGATTTTTAGTGGTGCGCAGCAAACGATATACATGATTTCTATCGCCTTCAAACTGCAGGACTGTATCAACCATGTGCTCTAAAACTTTTGGTCCTGCCAGACTTCCGTCCTTTGTGATATGCCCAATCAAAAACACTGAAGTCCCGCTTTCTTTTGCGTAGCGCATCAACTCTGAAGTACATTCTCGAATTTGGGAAACGCTTCCGGGTGATGACTCAATTAGCGAGGAATGTAAAGTTTGGATGGAATCAATTATCAGTAAATTAGGTTCTAATACCTCAATTTGCTTAAAAATATTTTGTGTGGATGTTTCGGTTAAAATATAACAGTTTGGGTTATTCATTCCTATACGTTCAGCTCTCATGCGTATTTGCTGTTCGCTCTCTTCACCTGAAACATAAAGCACTTTCATGTTTTTCATATTTAGTGCTGCCTGCAGCATCAATGTTGACTTTCCAATACCAGGCTCACCGCCGAATAAAACTAATGAGCCGGGAACCAAACCTCCGCCCAGCACACGCGAAAGTTCTTTATCATATACTGGGATACGGTGCTGTTCCGACAAACTTATTTCGGTTACTAATTGCGGTTTTGAGGCGCGCTGTGTGCTTGTACTAATAATGCCGGGAATTTTCGCATCATCTCCTTTTGAAACAATTTCTTCTACATAAGTATTCCATTCATTACACGATGGGCAGCGTCCAATCCATCTTGCTGATTGAGCTCCGCAGTTCTGACAGAAATATGTTGATTTTGTTTTTGCCATAAGTTTAATTGGTTACGAATAACTGACTATTATCAACTGCATGTTTCGAATTTAACGAAACAATGTTTGTTAATAATGATTTCAAATAAATTGCCTTTTGCTGAATTGCCAAATTATTATTTTGCCTCATTACCTTTTAGTATTAGAATAAAAATATTTAATTGTTGTATTTACATTGGGGCGTATATATGTTGTTCCTGAAGGAAGATCAACTAACACTTTATCAATCCGCCTGAAAAATTTATTTACATTGGTTAAAGATACAGCTTTAGGTTTCTTTTTCAGATCGGATATAGAATACTTAAGAAAATCTTCCCAATGACAGGTTATAATATGTTTTGGTTTTAAATATTTCAGAAGATCATTAGGATAGTTTTTTACATTATTAAACGAGGCAACACAAATCATCGCAGCATCAATAGCGTGTTTATCTAAAATTGATTGAGCAGGCAAACCAAAAGGGTAACTGCATGCTGATGAGTTGACATATGCCCTGAAATTGATGCTGCCGTCATCGTTCAAAAAATCAATTAAATAGCAAATTGTTTGTCCTGAAGAATATTGCCTCCAGTACTTATGCTGAATATTGTTTTTTTCGTTTTTTTGAGTTACCAAATTAATAGGTATACCTGCCAGCCTTAAATGCGGAGCATGCTCATCTAAGATAGGCAATACTCTTATTTTATTGTTTATATAAATCCATTTCCCTTCTATTAAAAGTGAAGATGCGGATGATTCTACAGGTTTAATAATATTTCTTTCAGGAATATGGTCTCCGGCCAAATAGTACTGCACGGCGTTATTTCCAATAATCTTAACTGTATCATTATTAAAATGACCGCTGTTAAAAAGATAGGGCACATCTCCATAATGGTCCACATGACCATGGGTAACCAACAGCGCTTTTATTACGCCTGAATGGTCAATTGAATCCCCTATTACATGTAAAAACACGGAGTCAATTAATCTCTTTACCTGACAAGAAATATTTG
>CAISYK010000133.1 GCA_903889605.1 uncultured Bacteroidota bacterium | reverse complement strand
TTTTATTTACCTCTAACAGGGTCAAAAACCCTGTCAGAGTGCATTGTGTTTATAAATTAAACAGAACCATAATATAAATAACCCTTAATGAGAAAAGTTTACAAAATAGGAATACATTTGCGGCATTAAAACTCTTACTTCTCTTTTTTAGAGGAGGCTAAATCCGCTCATTTTATGTATTCTGCATAAGCCAAAAAAATTTAAAATCTAAAAATAATTATGTCGAGAATTATTAAAAAAATTGATCACGCGGTTGTTAAAAAAACTGCCGCAAGATGCAAAGCACAGGGAATTACAATCCCAACCTTTGCCCAAATGCGTGATCCGGGAAAAATTCCTCAATCAATAAAAGACAAACTGCCTGCAGTTGGTTTGTGGGATGTAAATCCAGTTAACCTGTATCGTATTTCATGGAAAAATGATATTAAAACAGGTTTGTACGGAGGCGTTAATTTTATAGAAATCCCCAGAGAAATTACTGGTGTAAAAGCCAGGGTAATTGGTATCATTGGAAAATATTTCCCTACAGGCGCCCATAAAGTAGGCGCTGCTTTCGGCTGTCTTGTTCCCCGTTTGGTAAGCGGTGAATTCGATCCTGAAGTTCATAAAGCTGTTTGGCCGTCAACAGGAAACTATTGCCGCGGAGGAGCATTCGACTGCCGTTTGCTTGATTGTACGCCTATCGCCATACTTCCTGAAGGAATGTCGAAAGAACGATTTAAATGGCTTGAAGAAATTGGTTCTGATGTAATTGCTACACCGGGCACCGAATCTAATGTAAAAGAGATCTATGACAAATGCTGGGAACTTAAAAATGACCCATTAAATATTATTTTCAATCAGTTTGAAGAATTCGGTAATCCGATATGGCATTATAATGTTACAGGTCCAGCTTTGGAAGAGGCATTCCAGGCATTAAACATTAAAAACGGCAATGCTGCTGCATATATTTCAGCTACTGGTTCTGCCGGAACAATTGCTGCCGGAGATTACCTTAAAACACTGCATCCATCATTAAAAATCGTTGCCAGTGAAGCATTACAGTGCCCTACAATTTATATGAACGGTTTTGGCGAGCATCGTATTGAAGGTATCGGCGATAAACACATCCCATGGGTTCATAATGTACGCAATACTGATGCGGTTGCCGCAATTGATGATGAGGATTGCATGCGCCTGTTAAGGTTATTCAATGAAAGTGACGGGAAAAATTTCCTGAAATCTATTGGTGTAACTGAAAGCAAGATCACTGAATTGAATTTGCTTGGTATTTCCGGTATTGCAAACATGCTAGCTGCTATAAAAACAGCAAAATACTATGAAATGGGTGAAGATGATGTAATTATGACCGTATTTACAGATTCAGTTGAAATGTACCAATCTCGTCTTGACGAATTGACCCTTGAACGCGGGCCATACTCACCAGTTCAGGCAGCCATGGATTTTTCCGGTCCTGCTGCACACCAGGGAATTGACTTTTTCAAGGAACTTTCTTATTACGAAAGAAAAGCTGTTCATAACCTAAAATATTTCACATGGGTAGAACAGCAGGGAAAATCGTCAGAAGAACTTAAAGAACAATGGGAACCTGCATACTGGAAAACCATATTTGAAGAAGAAGTGGTTTTGTTTGATAAACTGATAGAAGATTTTAATCAATTGGTAACATTATAATCCTACTTTGATAAATTAAAGCCCAAGGGATTTCTGAAAGGCCTTTTTTATCAGAAAACAGAAAATAAAATGCCTGGAACATATTCTCAAATCTATATTCAAGTGGTTTTTGCAGTAAAAGGCCGGGAAAATTTAATTCACAAAGAATGGAAAGACGAATTGAATAAATATATCGCTGGTATTGTAAAAAACAAAGAACAAAAACCAATTATCATCAATGGAATGCCCGACCATATCCACGCATTTATCGGATTAAGGCCATCTATGAAAATTTCAGACCTGGTAAGAGATATTAAAAACAATTCGTCAAACTTTGTAAATGAAAAAAAATGGATGAAAGGAAAATTGTGCTGGCAGGAAGGGTACGGAGTGTTTTCTTATTCACATTCCCATATTGAAGCCGTTTATAATTACATTTTAAATCAGGAAGAACATCACAGAAAAAAAACATTTCGTGAAGAATATACATGTACGGTCATTCAGCCTACTGGGTAACTTTAACTTTTGTATGGATCCATACAAAATAAAAAAAGCGGATGGCGGGACTTGAACCCGCA
>CAISYK010000132.1 GCA_903889605.1 uncultured Bacteroidota bacterium | reverse complement strand
TGCTTACCGCGAAAAGGCTGAAATATTTTTTCGCGCAGGACAGTATAACAATGCAGTAGCTCAATACAAACGTTACCTGGAAATAAATAATGACTGCGGAGCCCGCGGAAGATATGCAGGCTTTTTATTAGAGGCAAAACATTTTCAAGAATCAATTGAAGCTGCTAAAGAAGCATCAAAATGCGATCCTAATAACACCTATTTATACCGTTACATGGCGTATGCTTGTTTTGAAGCAATACCAGCAGATTACGTTTTTGGTTTGGAAAGCAGCAACACTTTCTTTTCAAAAGCAAATGCTGACACCAAAATTATCCCAAAGGATTACGAATACCATGCAAAATTATTATCAAAAAACGGCAAGGATTCATTGGCTTTGATTGATTTCACAAAAGCCTTAGAGTTACAGCCGGAAAAAATAGAATTGAATGGTGATATTGCCGCCATTTATATGAAAACGAAAAAATGGGCTGAAGCTATAACCTTTTATGATAAAAAAATCGCTGGAAATAAAGCTAACGTAAATGATTATTTTGGATTAGCGCGTGCCTATTATTTTTCAAAAGATTTTGACAAAGCCGATTCAGCAGTTTCTCAAATGATAATCCTGCAGCCTGATTTATCTTATGGGTATTTATGGAAAGCAAAAGTAAGTGTTCAGCAAGATCCTAAAAATGAAAAATGGTTAGCAAAACCATATTATGAGCAATTCATTTCAAAAGTTAAACCAGAAGATACAGATAAGAATAAAAAAGATTTGATTGATGCATACAATTATTTATCTGCTTATTATGCAGAAAAGAAAGATTGCCCTAATTTAAAAATATACATGCAGAAGGTACTTGAACTTGACGCCGCAAATGCTCAAGCGAAAAAAGTGATTGCAGGATTAAAGTGCTGATAATAAAAACAAATAAAAATGGCGCACAGAAATTTCTGTGCGCCATTTTTATTTTTAATCAATCGGCATGATTTGATACTGCGGCTTGCCTTCGCTTCATTCTAATAACTTGCATTATACAATTTTATTGCTTCCCTATTAGAAACATTTCGTTTATGTTTGAAATAAATAGAACCAACAGGACATGATACAGCGCCAATAAAACAGAATGCTGCAAGTGTGACATCACGCTGAGGGGAACCTCCGCTCCGAAAATTATAATTCCTTATTAGAAAATAAAATGCACCAATTCCTAATGGAACAGCACCAAAACCAATATATTGCAGCCCCTTAGCATCTTCAGCATTACCTGCCAAAAAAATTATTTGTTTGTCACCGCTTTTATATAAAACATCATGCAGTACATGCTCCTTAATATCCTTTCCTTGATATCGAAAATGATTACCATACCGTTCAATTTTATAACTTTGATTTACAGGGCCATTATAATAATCAGCGCCGATTTCAGTTTGTCTGATTTTACTGCTGCCTTTTGGTGATCCAAAATCTTCCTTCGAACCGTTTGAGTATTTAATTAATTGGATGTTGGATTTGTTTTCAATAAAAGTTGGGCCGTCCAGGAAATCAAATTTTTTATACTTTACTTCTATTTCTGACACTTCAGTTATTTTAACGCATAATTGTTCGCCAGTGCTTTTTACAATGGTATCCTGCGCATAAGTGAATGCGCAAAACAACTGTAAGATTGCTAGTATATAAAGTCGCTTCATACTAATATATTATTTCTACAAATGTAATTATAACGGGACATTATTTTTTCTATTTATACAACCTGATGAAGAAAAAGAAAGACAATAAAATAACGCAAAACGGCAATTTTATCTTCATTGTTTTATTCTCTGTTTTTTGTATCAATAATAATAGTAACAGGTCCGTCATTCAGCAAATCTACTTTCATGTCAGTCCCGAATTCGCCTGTTTGTATTGATTTCCCTAAATCAAATTGCAGTTGTTCAATCATTTTTTCATAAAGCGGTACTGCTGTTTCAGATTTTGCAGCTTTAATATAAGACGGCCGATTTCCTTTTTTTGTAGAAGCGTACAATGTAAATTGTGAAATAAGAAGAAGGTCTCCGCCGATATCTTTTAAAGATAAATTCATCACGCCGTTTTCATCATTAAATATTCTAAGATTTACAATTCTGGAACTTAACCAGGAAATATCATCTTTCGAATCAGCATCTTCAATACCCAATAAAATAAGCAGTCCCGAGCCAATTGAACTTTTAACTATCCCATTTATCGTAACTGAACCCCTAGTAACGCGCTGAATAACTGCTTTCATATGCTCCTCCCCCTGCCTTCCCCAATAAGGAAGGAATTTGTGGCCCCTCCCCAGCCCTCCCCAAAGGGGAGGGAGTTAGTTAGTGCTGACTCTATATTTTATAATTTATATTTTTCATTCCTCATTATCTTTTTTACGTTTCGGGCCCTCTCTTTTGGAAAGTGAATTAAGGGCTGAGGCATCTTGTTTTTCCAGTTCTTCTCCGCTTATGATTCCCAAATAACTACTGTATCTGGATTGAGCTATTTCGCCCCTGCTCACTGCTTCAATAACAGCACATTTAGGTTCATTCAAATGAAGACAATTATTAAATTTGCACTGATTTCTCAAAGCACGCATTTCCGGGAAATAGTTTGAAATCTCTTCCTTCTCCATATGAACAAGA
>CAISYK010000131.1 GCA_903889605.1 uncultured Bacteroidota bacterium | reverse complement strand
CTCCAAATGAAATAATTAATACATTGCTTCCTAAGGGCTATTATTTATATAATTTGATAGATGGGACGAAGAGAATTAAATCAGGAAAATTAATTATCGAATAGGGTAAAAATATTTTCAGATTTAGAAAAAAATATTTTTCAGCGAAAAATAAAATCCGGCTTTTATATGTTGGAGCAAAACGCATATCACTCTTCAATTCCGATATGCACTAAAGCATCGCCTTGGTTTACTACCGGCTGATTATTGATTCCTAAAATATAGCCATCGTGATGGGCAACTAATTTTTCCTGATGCTCGCCATAAGGGTCGCATATCATTCCTATAATTTCTCCTTTTAAAATATGCGCACCATTAGTTTTAGAGGTGTGAAATAAGCCAGATGTTCTTGCCCTTACCCATGTTGATTTACTTAGAAAAACCGTTGGGTTTTTGGGCAGATCTGAAGTAATCATTTTCAAATGTTTCATCAGCCTCAAACACCCGTTCATTCCTTCATTTATGGATAAATAATCAAAGCGGGAAGATTCGCCTCCTTCAAAAACTAAAATTGATTTCCCTTTTTTCGCAGCTTCTTTACGCAGTGTGTTATCACGGAATGGAGCATTTAAAATAAGTGTCGGTGAAAATTTTTTGCCTAAATCTAAATTTATTTTATTGCTGAATACACATCGCAGCTGAGGGTAGTTATTGATCTTTGAGCCTCCGGTATGGAAATCCACACCAAAATCAATTTGCGGAATAATTTCATTCATCAAGTCAAAAGCTATCCTGCTTCCAAGTGAACCGCTTTTATTTCCAGGAAAACAGCGGTTTAAATCTCTTCCGTCAGGCAGCTCCCTTGTACCGGATAAAAATGAAATTATATTAATAACCGGGATTGCAATGATGCTTCCGCAGAGAGGTTTTTTAACATCATCACGCGTAATAAGCCTGCGGACAATTTCAATTCCGTTTATTTCATCGCCATGCATTCCAGCAAGTATCAATAAAGTCGGCCCTGGATTTTTTGAACGGAAAACATAAACAGGAATCTCAATAACAGTTTTTGTCGGCAACTGATACCAGTTCAGGCTTACCTGAGCATTATTCCCAGGTTTAATATCAATACCATTAATACATATATTTTTCTTGGAGTATGTCATATCATGTAATAAAGCGCAATTTTTTTATCCTTTAATTTGACTCGATCATAGAGCTCCATTAAAAAAATTCATTTCGAGAGTAATTTTTTTTCAAAAAATGCAATATTTGCTGACGTATTTTAATTACTCTGTCATTCAGAATTCTTCCATATTTTTTGGCCGGATGAAGAATCTCTTCAATTGTTACGGAAGATTCTCCAGAGAAGAACAAGATCCTTCATCGCCAAAAATGGCTCTTCAGGATGACATGTAATTATAATCTTTCAATTTAAAAAATTTGTCAGTTATTTATTATCTGTATTTAACAAAGATTCGTAAATCAGTAAAAATCCATTATCAGTTACATTTACTGTTCTTGATTAAATTCGTTACGTTCAATGTATTCAATAATTTTCCCTGCAATATCAACTCCTGTAGCTCCTTCTATGCCTTCTAATCCTGGTGAGGAATTTACTTCCATAACCAAAGGCCCGCGTGAAGACTGCAGCATATCAACTCCAGCAATTGCCAAACCTAATTTTTTTGCAGCTTTGATAGCTGTTTCGCGTTCTTCTTTTGTAAGTTCAATTACGTTTGCACTTCCTCCGCGATGTAAATTGCTCCTGAATTCTCCAGGAAGGGCCTGCCTTTTCATAGCACCAACAACTTTCCCATCCACAATAAATGCTCTGATATCCGCTCCGCCAGCTTCTTTGATAAACTCCTGAACTAAAATATTTGCTTTTAAAGCAAGGAAAGATTCAATAACTGATTTTGCAGATTTTGGTGTTTCAGCCAAAATAACACCAATGCCCTGTGTACCTTCCAAAAGCTTTATCACAACGGGAGCCCCGCCAACTTGTTCAAGCACAGTATCAATATTTTTTGGGGTAGATGCAAATGCAGTTTTGGGCATACCAAGACCTGCTTTAGCCAATAACTGCAAGCTTCGCAGCTTATCACGAGAACGCACCAAGGCTTGTGATTCGACACAAGAAAACACTTTCATCTGCTCAAACTGACGAACAACTGCAGCTCCGTAAAATGTAACCGAAGTGCCGATACGGGGAATTACCGCATCAATACCAAATACTTCTTTTCCGCCGTAAAAAATATGCGGATGTCCTTTTTCGATTATAAGCACACATTTTAAGTGATCGAGTACAATAACCTCGTGCCCTCTTTGTTCGGCGGCTTCAACTAATCGCCTCGTGGAATATAGTTTTAAGTTGCGCGACAATACTGCTATTTTCATAAAAAAGAATTATTTATTGATTATTAGAATATGATATTTTTAAGCGTCTCCTTTTTCCTTAGGAGATAAATCAGGACTGAGATTATTCAGCAATGCAGCATCAACAATAAAACGATTTTTTAATAATTTTCGTCCAATCAAAACAGGGTAGCGCATCTTTCCTCTATCGCTAAGCGAAATTAATGCTTTTATCCGCTTTTTACCCATCCTGATAATAGTTTTAATGATATAACGATTTTCTATTTCGCCAAATGAGTTTTTAATTTCTTTCTCTGAATATTCTGTAAATTTCTGATCTTGTTCTATATATTCGGGATGTGATGGGTCGAGAAGTTTAAAGTATAATATTCCATCTTTTTCTCTTATATCATAGCAATGCAGAGCTGTGGTGTAAGCACCTGTATCAATTTTAGCCGTAATTCCAAACAGTCCAAGATCGGGAAAATCAATTTTCTCTCTGCGGCCAATGATTAGTTTTTCTTTCTGCATAACATTTAATTAACTGCAAGATAAAAACTTTTAATCAAAGATTAAAGTTTGTTTCAAAATAACAGTTTTAACAATCAGCATTTTTTTCTTTTGTCTTGATACAAAAGAAACAAAAAATCAAGAATAAAATACATTCGATAAAAATCTAACTGTAATTCAGCTGAGCGGAAAAACTCGGCAGGAAGATTTGTTTAAACCCAGATTACGCAT
>CAISYK010000130.1 GCA_903889605.1 uncultured Bacteroidota bacterium | reverse complement strand
TAAAGCCGAAGACATGCTGTTAAGTTATGTTGACTTACGAATGAAACTGCTGAAAAATCTGCTTACACTTGGGAAATTCAGCAGCGGAAATTATTTAGAAGTTAAACCGCTTCTTAGTTCGGTGATGCAGAAATTACGTAGTGAAGAAATGAATATGATAGCCGGTATTATAAAATTAGGCATTGAGCGCAAAGAGTTTTATGTTGAGAACATAAAACTAAATGCCGAGTTTTTTATTGACACTCTGCGTGGGTTAAGGCGTCTCGCCTTTTTAGAAAATACGGAGTGCGGTCTTCATGCGCTTCCGCCAAAGGATGATCAAAAATTAAAACAGCAAATCCATCTATTAACAAAGTTTTTCATCAAAGGAATATCACTTTAAAAGAAATAATATAATTTAGTTTTATGAAAAAAGATATTTCAACATCTATAGTATTATGCAAATTATTCAGCGCTGTATTTATTCTGTTTCTTCCATATTCTTTTTTTGCACAGGGCGTTTCAGGCATTAACATTGATACATGCATTAAGCTGGCGGTTGAAAATTACCCTTTGGCAAAGCAAAAAGGTTACCTGCAGGCTATTGGTGATAATAATTTAAAGAACTTGAATGGCTCATGGATTCCGCAATTGAGTGTAGATTTAAAAGCGACAGAGTTTTCTGAAGTTGCAAGTTTTAATATTCCAGGGTTTCCCTCAATGGTTTTTCCAAAAGATCAGGAAAACTTCGGATTGAACCTAAACCAAACACTTTTTGATGGTGGTATTATTGCGCAGCAGAAAAAAACAGATATCGCAAACACAGAGACTGAAATTCAAAAAAATGAAGTGGAATTGTATAAAGTTAAAGACAGGATTATTCAGCTTTATGGCAGCATTCTATTAACAAAAGATAATTTGAAAATACTCGAGTCCTTTATGGAAGATGTTAATGGCCGTAAAGATAAAGTAACTTCATCTGTGCAGAATGGAACAATGCTGCAAAGCAATCTGGATGTGCTGGAAGCGGAAATATTAAAAACAAAACAAAAAATAATTGAGGCAAATTCAAATCTGAAGGCTCTTTGCAAAGTGATTTCATTGCTTATTAATAAGCAGGTTGATGAGAATAGTTCATTTGCTGATATTTCAATTTCAGCGGTAAACAAAACTGACAGCATAAAACGACCTGAATTAAAGTTGTTTGACTTCCAGCAGAATCTTATGGATGAAAGAATAAAACTTTCTAGCCGCAAAACATTGCCTCGCCTTGTTCTCTTTGGTGATGGCGCTTACGGGCGTCCTGGATATAATTTTCTAAATCAGGATTTCCGTTTTTATGGATTGGTAGGGCTGAATTTGAAATGGAACATAAGCAGTATTTATAGTGTTAATTACGAAAAGAAAAATCTGATGATAAATAAAAAGATGATAGATGAACAAAAAGAATTGTTTCAACTCAATCTTAATACAACCATGATTCAGCAAAATGAGGAAATAGAAAAATTGAAACAGGTTATTGAAATTGATAAAGCTATTGTTGATAAACGCAAAGCAGTCAGCAAAAGCACATCCAACCAGTTGGATAATGGTTTTATTACTTCATCCGATTATCTTACTGAACTAACTGCAGAAAAACAAGCTATATTTAATCAACTGCTGCACGAAGTTCAATTAGGAATTGCAGTCAGGAATTTAAACATAACAACAGGTAACTGATTAAGAATAGTAATAAGGAATAGGAATTTAGATTTTAATAATTATGAATATGTCTGAAAAAAAGAACAGTAAAAGTAAAAATATCAGCAGAATAATTTTAATTGCTGCAATAGTAATCGGCTCTGTGATTGGGGTTTTCAAATATCGTGATGCCCAAAAATATGAGACCACTGATGATGCACAATTAGTAACAGATATTATTCCTTTATCGGCAAGGGTATC
>CAISYK010000129.1 GCA_903889605.1 uncultured Bacteroidota bacterium | reverse complement strand
GATAGTAGTTAATATTTTATTATATTTTTCATGGTCGCTTAAAACACTTAAGGCCTCTTTCAAATCAATATCATCTTTTAAAGACGCTTCCATACGTCCCTTTTGAAAATAATAACGCGATGCAATTTCTTCCTCTAAAAACTGTTTTATTTCAGGTTTATATTTTATCAAATCTGCTTTTTTATTATGCATCACTTTTGCTTTTAAAGCATCAATATCCGCCATTATCGCATCAATCGCTTTATCATCTTTAGCATCGTCTTTTAATTCATCTATTGTTTTTTCAGTCTTGGTTGTATAGTCATAGTCTTTCCCTGTAAGAAAAGCAACAAAATCATCGTATTCGCCGTCATTCAGGCTGAAATCTTTTGCCGGGGCAATTGAAGCGTGCGCAAGACGATATTTAGTAGCATAATTAAATATCAAATTTTTAGTGACTAAACTTGAAAGAATGCTGCTGAATTTTTGAGTTTCGGTAGTTATATCAGGAGCAATACCTCCGCCGTCATATACAATTCGTCCATTCTTGGTTTTAAACGCTGATATTAATGAATCAGGGACTTTAGAAACACTTCCATCATCATTACGATGCGAATAATCCAGGGCTTGAATACAACGGCCGCTTGGAGTATAATATTTTGCTACAGTAACTTTAAGCTGCGCGTTATAACTCAGCGGCCGTGTTTGCTGAACAAGTCCTTTGCCGTATGACCGCTGACCAATAACCACACCTCTATCTAAATCCTGTAAAGCACCTGAAACAATTTCGGAGGCCGACGCAGAGCCGCGGTCAATTAAAATAGTTATTGGTGTACCAGTGTCTACAGCATCATTGACAGCTTTATGCACTTTATCCCAATCTTTTACTTTTCCGCGGGTGCTTACAATATCTGTTCCCTTTTCTTCAAAAAGATTAACAATTTCCACGGCCTCTTTTAGCAGACCTCCTGGATTACCGCGCAAATCAAACACTAATGATTTCATTTCCGGATTCTTTTTTAATCCCTCCAAAGCTTCTTTCACTTCGCCTGCTGCATTTTCGGTAAAACCAGTAAGCTTAATATAACCTGTACTTGGGTTAAGCATACCGGAATAGGAAACACTTTTAATTTTGATTTCTTCTCTATTAATAGTTTTTTCAATAGGTTTTTTTTCACCTTCACGTTCAATCAAAAGCTTAATTACACTGCTGGGCTGGCCTTTTAAAAATTTGCTGATATCATCTGTTTTTTTTCCTTTAGCATCCGTATCATTAATTTTCAATATTCTGTCGCCTGCCCTCAAATCCGATTTTTGCGCAGGAAATCCTTCATAAGGCTCAGAAATAACTACATAATCTCCTTCCTGACGTATAAGGGCGCCGATACCGCCGTATTGACCAGTAGTCATATAACGGTAATCTTCAATTTCCGATTCAGGAATATAATTAGTGTAAGGATCTAAGGATTCCAACATATCATCAATGCCTTTTTTCATCAGATCGCCGGGATTTGTTTCATCAACATAATATATATTCAGCTCCCGAAACAAAGTAGCAAATATGTCAAGGTTTTTGGAGACTTCGAAATAACTGTCTACAAAGCTGTAAGAGATTACAGCATATCCGCCGATAATAACGGCAATAAATAACAACTTAAATTTTTTTATGAATACCTTCATGTTTTACAGAATTACGAATCAATGCAAATTTACTAAAACTACTGCGAATTACTATTTTTTACAAACTTAGAAGCCAATTATAACAAAACTTAACAAATTTACATGGTTTACAGATTATGAAAATTGTTCAGAATATACATAGAGTCTCCTCATAAACTCAGCCGATATTTTTCAACTTTAGAATAAAGCAGTTCAATAATTTTATCAATAATTTGAGCGCACAAGGTTTCTAACCTTGTTAAATTAACAAGGTTAAGAACCAATATAATTGTAGCTATC
>CAISYK010000128.1 GCA_903889605.1 uncultured Bacteroidota bacterium | reverse complement strand
TGCTCCAACAATAAAGTTTTATCAACTAATAATTGCTGCTTTTCCGGTGGATAAAAAATTGGATCACCATTTAAAGGTTCAATATCTTTCTTAAACCTTTCCAATAGTTTATTTTCAGAACCAGTAACTGGAAGATAAGCTTTTGCCATCTTTTCCATTATGTTTATGAAAGTTTTCTTCAGTTTTGGGCTTAAATAATGACTATTCATCCTGATTTCTTTCATTGCCCAATTATAACAAGTTTCCGAATCGATATATTTATCTCTTCCCATTATTTGAAAAACAATGTCTGAAACGTCGAAATCATATTCTTTGCAGCGCAGTTCAGCCGCCACAATATCTTGAAATTTTTTGCGCTCTTCCTTTTGGATTTTGCCGTCTGAAATTGCAATGGCATAGGCAAGCTCGCCTATTGCCGAATGAAGGTTTTCTAAAGGTGTCATGATATATATTCCCTTAAGTGTAAATATTAATCAGCAGTATAATTTTATGCCATGTTTGAGTACGGCTCAAAATTAGTTATGACAAATGTCATTTTTACTGAAAATCAATCATTTTACATTTGATTTTTATCAATACTATGGAATTAGTTTTGAATTTCTCATCAAAAAATAAAATGGAAAGTAAGGAAGGCATCGATACTGTTTTTTTATACGCAACTGAAGGTGTATTAGTAATTAATGATAAGGGCGAAATTATACGGTCAAATCCAAGCATTGAAAATATATTTGGTTATTTTAAAGATGAACTTCTCGGAAAAAAAATTGAAGTATTAGTTCCTAAAAGAACTTCAGATGAGCATAAAGACTTAAGAGAGAAGTATATTCATAAACCTAGAACACGTTCGATGGCTTCTGGAATGGAGCTTTACGGATTAAAAAAAGACGGCACGGAGTTTCCTGTCGAAATAAGTTTAAGTCCATATTCTACAATGGAAGGTAAATTTGTAATCGCTTTTATCGTAGATATAACATTACGTAAACTTGCCGAAGAAAAACTAAAAAACTATTCAACGGAACTTGAGAAACAGGTTAAAAACAGGACACTTATCCTTGAAGAAGCTATTGTAGAGTTAGAGAAAACAAAAAAAGATCTGAAAATTGCCCTAGAAAAAGAGAAAGAATTGAATGAATTAAAATCCAGATTCGTTTCAATGGCTTCGCATGAATTCAGAACTCCTCTTACTACAATGATGTCGTCTCTTTCTTTAATTACTAAATACGGAGAACAAAACGATAAACAAAACCAGGCAAAGCATGTCAACAAAATAAAAACCTCAATACATAATCTTACCGATATTTTAAATGATGTTCTATCTATAAGCAAACTGGAGGCAGGTAAAATTGAAAATATGCCAGGTAAAGTGAATCTGAAAACTTTTATTGGTGATATTTTAAAGGAGATGAAATCAATGACTTTGGATGGTCAAAAACTAATACAACAGCATTCAGGGAATGAAATAGTTTATATAGACAAAAATTTACTTCTAAACGTACTGTTTAACCTTATTTCAAATGCGATAAAATTTTCGCCGGAAGATGAATCAATTGAAATCACAGCCCAGGTATTAAACTCTTCTATTAAAATTTCAGTAAAAGACAATGGATTTGGGATTTCCAAAGAAGATCAAAAGCATTTGTTCGAGCGTTTTTTCAGAGGGCAAAATGTTACTCATATACAAGGCACAGGTTTAGGATTGACTATTGTTACTAAATATGCGGAATTAATGAACAGCACATTAGATTTTGAAAGTAAAGAAAATGAAGGTTCAACCTTTTCAATTATTATTCCTCAGTAAACAAATATAATAGAACGCAGAAGCCGCCGCTTCTTTAGGAGGTAAAGTAATTTTTAATCATACATTGTTTGTGCGATCTGCCTATCGTTAGGAAACATATTTAATTACAAAATATACTCTAATCAAAGAGATGAACATTTCCCGTTTTGTGAAACAATTTGCCCGTATTTATTGAGGGAACAGACTAATCATTCGGCTCAATATGAATTAAGATATCTGCCAGCTCAGGCATTTCAAATTTTAAATGGTCTTTCAGATTATGAGCAATATTGTGACCTTCTTTAACGCTCAGCTTCCCATCAACGATAGCATGCAAATCAACATGATATCTCATCCCAGTTTTTCGTATAAGGCATTTTTCAGTATCAATAACTCCCTTTACATTTTTAGCTGACACTCTGATTTTATCAGCAACATCCTCGTATAAATATTCGTCCATAATTTCACCAAGTGCAGGGCGGAAAATCAAATAGCTGTTATACAAAATAAATAATGAAGCAACAAGGGCAGCCCAATCATCGGCCTCTTCATAACCTTTACCAAAGATTAAAGCGATGCTGATTCCAATAAATGCCGCTACAGAGGTTATAGCATCACTTCTATGATGCCATGCATCGGCCTTCAAAGATGAACTTTTAGTTTCTATGCTTCTTTTAATAACAAGCCTGTAAGATAATTCTTTCCAAATAATTATAATTCCAAGAACAACCAAAGTATATGGTTTCGGAAGCTCATGAGGCATACCAATATTTCGGATAGCTTGATACGCAATAATACCTGCAGATGTGATAAGGAAAACAACTACTAGAAATGTGATAAGTGTTTCAGCACGGCCATGGCCGTATGGGTGGTTTTTATCGGGAGGCCGGTTGGAATATTTTATGCCGAATAAAACCAATAATGAT
>CAISYK010000127.1 GCA_903889605.1 uncultured Bacteroidota bacterium | reverse complement strand
CTTCAATATCTTTATAGTTTTCATCTTCAAATGAATCCATATCCTCTTTGTCAGCGTAAACAACATGGTAATTGCCTTCACCAACTGAATGGTTTAATTTATTGATTACAAAATTCACATTGTCCTTAGGACCTGTAATATAAAAAGGGTCCCCATCCTTACCAAATTCAAGATCTTCGAGCACTTCCACATCTTCGTCCTTATTCAAAATAAATTTTGTCAAGGCAAAATCATTATTTGGTTTAAAGCCCAAATCATCAGCATATTCAATGGCTCCGTAAATAATGTTATGCGCCAATACATAATCACATGACTGCGCAGTTTGCCCTTCAAACACCATTCCCCTGTATTCCTCTTCATATTCACTTAATGGAAGATTGAAAGCGCATTTGGTGTTTTTTAATCCCAGACAAAAAATGTCAACAAGATAGGTTGCTACAATAACATTACCACTGGGCTGCCGCCTTGAAATGATTATGGTTGCCAAACCCATGTCCTGCCAGTTTTCATTAATCAAACATTCATGAAATGGTAAACTCTGAGCCTTGTTTCTGATATAATTCTCAGGGGAAAGCAGGGCATTAATGTTGTTTTTTTTGAATTTGTTTTTAGCCATCTTTAATAATGTTTAATATTTGGAAGCTTGTGTTGTCTTTGGTCTTCTGGTATTTCTGATTTTTTTCTTAGGCTCGTAATCTTTCGGATAAACCATTTCAACAATCAATGAATCTGCGAAATCCTCCATTGATTCATCGTCAGTTGAATATCTCTCAAGTTTGTCAAGCATTGCTTTAGGCCACGTACCTTTTTTTAAAAGTTGGGCGATGCTGTCTTTCATAAAAGATAGTTCCTCGTAAGCAAAATCCAATTGTTCCGTCATTTCACCAATTGGATTAAACCCTTTCTTACTATGTTTTGAAAGATCTTTGAGCATGGCTCCCAACTCGGATTTATTAATATCACATATCTCTTTTTTAACACGTACTAACTGCTGTTTCAAAAGATGAATTTCATGTTTAAGCCGCTCAATATCCTCTTCAAGAAAATCAAGGATTCCTCTTTCATCGGGTTGAGAAAGCAAAATGTCTCTTGAGCCGTAGCTCGTCTCAATTTCAAGTAATTCGCCAATGTCCAATCTTTTATAAGCAAGATTGATGCGCTGCATAATACTGTGGAATCGATCGGCTTCAATAGAATTAACCGCCTTGTCTGGGTGGAACCGTGTGGCAAGATTTATAAATATCTTTCGGATGTTTTGTTTTTCCTGTTCATTGATTTCAACTTTAAATGCTCCGAAGAGTATTTCGTGAGGGGATTTATTGTTGAAGTCATCATCCAAATCCGGCCTCTCACCAAAACCTTTAGGAATGCCAAACAAGTCCTCCTGTTCAATATCCCGTAACATTTCTTTCATTTGTTTTTTGTCGGACTTATTAATGAATTTAGATTTTTGGCCTTCTTTTAACAATTCCGAAAGCTCTTTTTTTAGATCATTGAGCCTTTCCATCCGATGAAACAGATTCTTGCTTGTATCCTTTTGAAGTCCTACAATTTTTTCCTTTAATTCCGCCAAAACAGATTTCTCCTTGTTAAGTGCTCTTATACATTTCTTGTGTTCTTTGTTTAAAGCGCCCAACTCCTGCTCCTTTTGAGTAATGATTGGCGTTTTCATGATTAAATTCCGGATCATATCTGGATTAATTTAAAAATTTCGTAGATGCAGGATCAAAAATAATGAAAAAGAAAAATGCAATTCTGGACTGTTGATAAAATGTTACAATATCCATAATTTCCAGCCCTAGCAAACGACCTCCATACTGACATTCAAATTGCAATTGTTTATTTGCTGATTCTTGAACTAAACAATTAACAGATTAAGTGGCATTTGGAAAAAGCGGGAAAAATATTTAGTTTATCTGAAAAAAAACAGCATGAAAATTCCAAATAAATATGACAAAGCTGAACATATTATTTGGCACAAAAAAAGTTCAAAATTCCGCTTTAAAAATCCTAAAGAAAGCGAAGACCTTTAATGGCGGGAAAAGTTATAAAAAAGCATAAATTTCCTGATTATCGTTTTAATTTGGCGTGAAAAACATACGGGACGCAGCGCTGCTTGAGTAAAATACGTGCACAGGGTGAAAAACAGGCGTAAAAATATTATTTAGTCAAAAACGAATGTGCTGTACAAACATTAAATTTGGAATGTGTAAATATAGATTTAATTTAGCCCTGAATTATATTCTTAATTATGACCGGCATTATTCAACTTAAAGTAACTCTCCAAGAAACAAACCCTCCCATCTGGAAAAGAATTCAGGTTCCAAAATCAATAACCTTTTTTGATTTGAACCATGTTAATCCAGATTGCGATGGGATGGACAAATTCGCATATTTTTGAATTCGTTATTCACGGCTATACCATAGGTTGGATTGGAGATGATAGGAATGAGAATGAACAGCCAATTGATGCAAATTCATTTTTACACGGCTTGGTATTAAACCAACTAAATGAGAAATTTGATTTTACCTATGATTTCGGTGAT
>CAISYK010000126.1 GCA_903889605.1 uncultured Bacteroidota bacterium | reverse complement strand
TGTTTTTTATTTTTGTAAAAAGCGGCTTTTAAAGTGAAATTTATTCAAACAGTTTATCCAATATAGGCAGATGTTTTGATGGAAATAATTAATGTATTATAAATAAAAAATCGTTTCCGGCAGCCGTTAATAAAACGAACCAGAAACGATTAAACTTTTTATAGGTTATTAATTACGGTACAAGCTGACAGTCGTTTATAGTGTATTCCACATCAAGTTTGTTTTTCACTAATTTGTTATTATAAACAGTCCTAACAACATAAGATAGCGGAACTCCTGTTTGTATATTAGCAGACTGTCCAAGCAGGTAAGTTAAAGAAGTAAGCTCAGAAGCGTCAATACTGGTAAAAGTGTTTACCGTTTCACCTCCAAGCGCCATTACTTTAACATTTAAATCTACTAAAGAATTCAAATAACTTGCATTTACAGTACCGGAGTACGTGCTGTATGAAGCTGAAATAGCCGAAGACATAGAGTCTAAGGAAGACTTAGATTCTATTAGTAAGTAAAATACTCTTCCATAAGTTACATCAGAAACATAACAAGCTGGATTATTCGGACCAACGTATTTTGCAAGATCCATTGGTTTAACAGTTGGTGCAAATAATTCATTATAATTTGTTGGAATATCAAAACTCATAGTATAGAATGACTGCCTTAAAGCAACCAAATAATGGTTTAGACCTGAACCGGTAGAGAAACCTAGATTAGAAGCAATTGATACACCCCACGCATCAAGACTTAATCCTAAAGATAGAGCTAATTCATCCTGAGTTTTAACCGCTTCGTGCTGCAGAGTAAAACGAGCCGGCATAACTTTATTATTTTCGTATATAATATCATTTAATGCCTGCGTAACACTGCTTTTTCTTATTTCCGTCAATGGTACAGCAACTGAACCTGACCCATTAATAATATCGATAGAAACAATGCCGCCTCCGCGTGCAACTGCAACAACTTCGGGTGTGGAGCTGTTTAAAGAAGCTCCCTGGAGCAAACTTCCAGGATAAACGACGGATACATTAGGATCATAAAGAGGAAAGTCAAGATTCCCTTGAACTACATTCCAAGTGCTGTTAGTACAGTTCCATGATCCGCTGTCGACCGGTACTGATGATGTAGTTACGTTTATAAGATTTCTTTGATTAGCAAATGGTTGGAATTCCCCGCCTGATTTCAGAACTTCTTCATAGGAAACCATTTGCGTTTCTTCAGAGGGCAAATCTTTTTTGCATGAATTCAATGTTGTTACAGCACCTACGATAGCCAAAAAACCGATAAAGTAAAAATTTTGTTTCATTCGTTTCTTTTTTAATTAGGGTTAGTAAAAATTTAACGGCAAATTAATTTAACAAAGGTGAATTAACATAGATTATTCATCTTTGAACTTATTAAACTAATCACTAATTTTTGAAGAGAGCCGCAGCTGAAATTACTGCTTTTGTGGAGTACTTTGTTCATCGTTAGCGGTTTTAAGGAACAAATGAAACAAATCATTTATTCTTTTTAGGTTGATCACTAATTTATTTTACGAGGCAAAGATAATAACTTTTTATTAAAAAGCAAATGTTTTAACAATTTAATTTACTAATTGTACCCAATATCACGTGTTTGGAGCTTCATACGAAGCGGTATTGCCGGACGGCTGAGGGTTTATATATATTTTACCCGCGGTTTTATTGCAGTCCGCCTAAAGGAACGCTTTGTATAATGTCGATAGGATAACTGCGTTTGATAAAGAGTTTTCCGCTTTTCAAATTTCCTTTAAGTCCGACTTTTACGCTTTTACTTAGGCCCATTGCTATTATTTTAGGAAGGTCGGTCAAACTTAGATTAGAAAAATCAGATTTTATTTTGAACGAATACGACTCTTCAGATTTAGCTTTTATCTTTACATTGTCGGTTATGCGGGCTTTACCGGCATTAATTCCGCTTATTGTAACGTCCATTTCAGATTTATAAATTGTAAAAGATGAACTGTTAGGATTATTTATACGAACAGTAATTAAAGCCTCAACACCGCTCTGCGAAAGGCTGGTAATCTTTACATTTTCAATTCCGTTAAAAGTAACTTCTTTATAATCCCCGCAGGAAAAGAAAGCAGTACAGCAAAACAGTATGAGAAGTCCGGCACCTAAGC
This sequence comes from uncultured Bacteroidota bacterium, assembly GCA_903889605.1. Lineage (GTDB taxonomy): Bacteria > Bacteroidota > Bacteroidia > 2-12-FULL-35-15 > 2-12-FULL-35-15 > 2-12-FULL-35-15. The sequence continues at coordinate 6,801 of CAISYK010000126.1, read as the reverse complement.
CCCGAAGTGCGGGAAGCCTCTCTCTTAATCTCTCCCCAAAAGGGAGAGACGATAGGTGAGTTGAGTCAGTTTTGTTAATGGTAATCATTTTATTTTTTGACGTATCTATTTTAGATATACCCCTCTCTCCTTGGGGAGAGATTAAGAGAAGGGATTTTATTAACCTTTGCAGCCTTCGGCGTAATATTTATAAAAATAAGGAATAGTCTCAATACCTTTAAAATAGTTAAACACACCGTAATGTTCGTTTGGAGAATGTATAGAATCAGAATCTAAACCAAATCCCATTAATACTGAATCCAAGCCTAATTCTGATTTAAACATTGCAACAATCGGGATACTTCCGCCGCTGCGGACAGGTACAGGTTTTTTTCCAAAGGTTTTTTCCATTGCTTTACTTGCTGCTTTGTAGGCAATAGAATTGCTGGGCGTAACAACCGGTCCGCCGCCATGATGAGGTGTTACTTTTACGGTAACAGAATCCGGAGCTATGCTCTCAAAATAGTTTTTAAAAAGCTGAGTAATCTTTTCACTATTTTGGTTCGGAACAAGGCGCATTGAAATTTTGGCGTATGCTTTTGATGCTATAACAGTTTTTGCTCCTTCACCTGTATATCCGCCCCAAATACCATTTACATCCAATGCAGGACGGATAGAATTCCTCTCATTAGTTGAGAACCCTTCTTCACCATGTATATCAGACAAATCCAGGGATTTTTTATATTCTTCCAGGCTGAATGGGGCTTTTGCCATTTCGGCACGTTCTTCGGCGCTCAAAATTTCCACATCATCATAAAACCCAGGAATACAAATACTATTTTTATCGTCCTTCATTTTTGCAATCATTTCGCATAAAATGTTGATTGGATTTGCTACAGCACCGCCGTATAAGCCAGAGTGTAAATCACGATTAGGGCCGGTTACCTCAACTTCCACATAACTTAATCCGCGGAGGCCAACTGTAATAGAAGGGATATCATTTGCAATAATTCCTGTATCCGAAATTAAAATTATATCGGCAGCTAATTTTTCTTTATTCTGTTTTACAAAAATTCCAAGATTGTCGGATCCAACCTCTTCTTCACCTTCAATCATGAATTTAATATTGCAGGGCAGGTTGTTTGTCCGCATCATAAACTCAAATGCCTTAACATGCATAAACACTTGCCCTTTGTCATCGCATGCACCGCGGGCATAAATTTTCCCATCAATAATTACAGGTTCAAATGGTCCTGAATGCCATAATTCAATAGGGTCTGCGGGCTGAACATCGTAATGACCATAAACTAAAACGGTCGGCAATTTAGGGTTTATTATTTTTTCGCCATATACAATTGGGAAGCCGGCTGTAGCGCATACTTCCACATTGTCGGCACCGGCGCTTATTAGTTTTTCTTTTACGGCCTCTGCAGTTTTAAAAACATCGTTTGAGTAATTTGGGTCAGCACTCACTGAAGGGATTCGTAAAAGTTCAAAAAGTTCATTTATAAAACGGTCTTTATGAGTTTCGATGTAGCTGCTGATAATATTTTCCATTAGTGTAAATTTTGAATTTAAGAATTCTGTAAAATGTTTTTAATCCTGTCCTGTTTCTATTTTCCGATGCGGCAAAATCTAAAATACAAATTTGCAAATTTTATTGCTAATAAACGAGTTAAAAAAAGAAAAAAGTATAGTGCAGACGAACTTTTTATATGACCTGAAATATTAATAATACCTCATATTTTTAATGACCTGCAGCATTACATATATATATCGAACTTTTAGCAGCATTCATCTGCGCTGTTGTGGTAAAAACTATAAAAAGAATACTTATAAGAGTTTATAACTAACAAAGCTTTAAAATAAAAATGTCCCGCATTTTGCGGGACATTTTTATTTTTTGATATTATAATTGATGCTATTCAAACATTATTTTTTTGCTGAATAGTTTTCCATCAGAAATAACATTGATCAAATAAATACCGTTTGGCAAATTACCGCGGGTGATTGTGTATTGCTCAGCTTTAATTTTAGAAATTTCTTTTACTTTACGCCCCAATGCATCATAAAGCTCAATATTAACAACCCTGCCGGATAATGCTTTTAAATCAATAGTTAAAGAGCTGGCTGCAGGGTTAGGGAATACTTTAATTGCAGCATCATCTGCCTTTATTTCGTTTACTCCTGTTGCCGGGAAAGAAGTGCATGTAAGCGGTGTACCGCAATGCATATATTCTAAAAAATCCCGCACTAAAATAAGTGTTGTATCATAAATCAGCTGGTTGCTGGTTTCTGGCACGTGATGATTTCCTGGATAGCTTTTAAAACAATTAACAATGCCTACTTGATTGGCTCGCAACGCCACTGAATTACTGCCGTCTACAACTTGAATTGGAAAAGTTGAAGGAGGGGTTAAATAAATCAAATGTGTTCCGCAGGGTACTGTTCCATCGTTAATAGAATGAGTGCTTATTACCGGTGTATCTCCAAAATGCATCCAGGAAGTATCAGCAACTGCTCCGGAAAGGTTAATAATTGCCTTTACTTTTGATGAGTAGCCCTGGTTACCGCTTAAACCCTCACAGCCGCCATGCACACCCTTTTGCCCTCTTTTGTTTCCAACGGTTACCCCTGTTGTATCAACATAGGCGGGGAATTCACTTTCCTGATCCATATAAGCAAGATGCAGTGCTATAAAACCTCCTGCAGATCCTCCTCCAAAATAAATATTATTAGTGTCTATGTTATAGGTATTACCGCCAACACGGGCATTTTTACGAAAAAAGCGAACCGCTGCACGGCCATCCTGCACAGCGCGCATCACAGCCCCTCCGGCATCATTAGAATCAGGTCCTGGAAAAGGCAGTCCAGTCATAAATAATCGATAATCCATAGTGGCTGTAACATAACCCATTTTAGAAAAATCCCTGCATAACATAGACATGTCTGCTTTCGCACCACCAACAAAACTGCCTCCATGTGCCCAAATTATTAAAGCCCTCATAGAATCTGTATCACCATGAGGCTGGTATACATCCAGTTTTAAACTTTGGGCCGCATTACTATATGTTACATTATTTCCATAAACAATATTCATTGTTGAATCCGGCATTGCAGGGAAAAGAATATCGTGGTAACGATTACCCGCGCATTGGGCATTTAATTGGACTGAAGAAGCTATTAACAAAATACTTCCAGTGAATAAAGTGTAAATTTTTTTCATGTGTTTTTAAAATTTTGTGCTGTTAAAGGTAATGATATTTGGGTATAAAACAAAAATGTTAGGAAAAATATAGGTAACAGAGATGCTTCGCACCTTAATTCCCTCTATAAAAGGCGGCTGTTGGAGAGCTTATTGTTTTTTTATGCGCTGTTTCAAACTCTCTTTGGGAATATCTGGTGAGCTTTTTATTATCCTTCCAAAACGACCATAGCTATTGCCGTTTCCTTTGTATGTGAAAGAGAGACGTGGATGGTTTGAATATTTTTTTCTGCGGAAATTTCTGCAGCTTTACCAAGCAGGTACAATGAAGGTTTCCCTAATTCATCATTCCTAATTTCTACTTCATTAAAAGCCATTCCGCTCCGCCAGCCAGTACCCAAAGCTTTAAAAAAAGCTTCTTTCGCAGCAAACCGGGCAGCATAACTTTCTGCTTTGTTCTTTTTTGTTTCGCAGTAAACTATTTCGGTTTTAGAAAATACTTTTTCCTTAAAGCCTGCTTTTTCAATACTTTTAGCGATACGTGCTACTTCAGCTATGTCAGTTCCTATACCTATTATCATAAAGAAGCCCCTCCCGACCTCCCCGAAGGGGAGATAAAAGAAGCCCCACCCGGCCTCCCGGAAGGGGAGGAGATGCTAAACGTAAAATTGTAGGCTCGGCTACTTTTAGATGGAACTAATTTATTGCTGTTTAACATTCTATTTACTCAAAGATTAATGGTTATAGAAATTGCAGTGCAAAAATACGATTATATAAATCCCATAAAAGTAATTATTTGATTCTTCATAATATACCTAAAGTTTACGAAGCTGATTTACATAAATTCCGCACTTTGGCATGTATGCTGGTTCTCCCTCCCTTCTGGCGGGTCGGGGTGGGCTTTTCCCTTCGGGCGGGCCGGGGCGGGCTTTTATGTCCCTCTTTTCTTAGCTCCAGCCATGGCTTCTGCTGTCCATGGATCTTCAGGCCAATGGTGACGTTTATAACGTATTCTTAATTCCTTACGGACTTCCGGATAGGCATTTTTCCAAAAACTTTTTAAATCCTGGGTAATCTGCACAGGCTTATAACCAGGCGACAGTAAATGTAAAATTACTTTAATTCGGCCTTCATTAACAGTTGGAGTATCCAGCAGTCCGAACATTTCCTGCAGGCGTACGGCAAGCACAGGGCTAGTTCCATCTGCATTATAAGTCAAATGTATCATTGATCCGCTTGGAACTTTTATTTTTGCAGGTGCCAGCATATCCAATTGCTGCGATTGCTGATATGAAAGTAAACCAGACAAAATGTTAAATAAATCCAGCTTAAAAAACTCTTCTCTTTTTTTTATTGAAGTTATAAAAGGTGCAAGCCATTCTTCAAGGGTATTTAATAAATTTTCATCACTTAAGTTGGGCCACGCTTCATTTGGCCTCCAGGCGCTGACACTATATATCCTGGCTTTCCAATCAATTAATTGTTCTGTTTGGTTAAAAAGGGATAATCCTTCTTTACGTATTACTTCACATAAAATTTTTAATCGTTCTTCCTCTGGAATAACCTTCAGCGGTTTGCTCTCAAGAATAATATCACCTATTCGTTTTTCATCTCTTGCAATGAGCACACCATTTTGAGCATCCCAGGCGATTACTTTTTTTTCGACTGCAAGATGCATAATATCGTCAGGGCTTAGCGGCGCAGCAAGGTAAATCCGCCCTTCCGCAGTACCCGCATCCAGATGCGCGACTGCCAAATATGTTTCATGACTTAATGGGTCATGTTCATTAAGTTTCACAATTTTTCCATTGGAAAGCCTATATCTATGGCTCTGTTCACGCTGTTTGGCGATTCGTTCGGGATAAGCTGCAGCCAAAAGTTTTCCAACCTCCTGATCAACTGGGGCTGTATTATCCTGCTGAACAGAAAAATATTTTCGCCATTGTGATGCAAGTCTTTCTATCCGTTCCAATACATTTTTATCTGCGGAAACATATTCTTTACTGCGCCATTTTCTAAGCACCTCTATCCGCAAAGTAAGATTAGCGCCGGCTTCTTTAGGTAATGGGTCACGCTCTTCCAGTATTGCAGCTGCGTCAGAAGCGAGTGCAGTTAAACCGTATTCCTGCCCTTCTAAAAGTAAATGAGCAATGCGCGGGTGTGTTGGCATGCGCAGCATTTCTTTACCGCGTTTTGTTATTTTGGATGAAATTAAAGCCCCCAGATCTTCCAATACACGCTGAGCCTGAATTACTGCACTTGCAGGCGGGGGACTGAGCCATGCAAGAGAATTTATATCCTGAATACCCCATTGTGCAAGTTCGATAACAGCAGGAGCTAAATCAGCTTCCATTATTTCAGGATTGCGGTGAGGAAGCAAATGCTGATGAGTCGATTCGTTCCATAAACGGTAGCAGATTCCAGGCGATGTTCGTCCAGAACGGCCTGCACGCTGAGCTGCCATGTCTTGTGTAACACGGATTGTATCCAAGCGTGTCAATCCGGTTTTAGCGTCAAAACGAGGCGCCCTGCAATAGCCGCTGTCAATAACTATTTTAATTCCTTCGATAGTTAAACTGGTTTCTGCAATAGATGTAGAAAGCACCACTTTGCGTTTCCCCTGAGGGTGAGGCAGAATAGCTTCCTGCTGTTTCTGTAAAGGCAGATCTCCATACAATGGCTGTATGCTGATGCCGGGAAATTCATTTTCCAATAATTCCCGGGTTCGCTGTATTTCGCCTGCACCGGGCAGAAATACAAGAATATCGCCTTCGTGAGCAGTAAGTGCTTTACGGATTGCTTTTGCAGTTTGAATATGGATTGGGCTTTCATTGTCAGAAGAAATATACTTTATTTCAATAAGAAATTGTCTTCCCGTACTTGTTAATATAGGTGTGTCATTGAGCAAGGAAGAAAGTTTTTCCCCATCAAGAGTTGCGGACATGATCAAAATCCGTAAATCCTCCCTTATTACCTGCTGCATTTCACGGCATAATGCAAGGGCTAAATCGGCATGCAGGCTTCGTTCGTGAAATTCATCAAATATAACTAATCCAACATCTTCAAGTGTATTGTCCTGCTGAAGCATTCGGGTGAGAATACCCTCGGTGAGAACTTCAATACGCGTTTGTTTACTTATTTTATTATCAAACCTTACCCTGTAACCTATTGTGGTTCCGACTTGTTCATTAATTAGTAATGACATTCGGTTTGCAACTGACCTTGCGGCAAGCCGACGCGGTTCCAGCATCAGTATTTTTTTACCCTTAAGCCAAGGTTCATCTAATAACTGAAGAGGCAGTATTGTGCTTTTCCCAGCACCCGGAGGAGCCTGGATTATTAAAGTATTATGAAGTATTAATTTTTTTTTAATTTCAGGAATGATTTCCAGAATGGGGAGTTGATCTATCATGAAAGAATAGGTAATACTATTTATTAATTTGTATTAGTCCAATCTTAAAAAACTACCCGCTTTCTCGACTCCGCTCGAAATGGCCAGAGCGCAGTCATTTCGAGGGTTAATTTTTTTCAAAAAAGCAATATAAAATGACGTTACCTTTGTATAAACCAAGTAATAAAGATAGGCAGTGTAGCAGTCCATTCATTAGTGCTTACAG
>CAISYK010000125.1 GCA_903889605.1 uncultured Bacteroidota bacterium | reverse complement strand
CTGCTGCTGCTGAAGCTGCTAAAAAAGGCGGTAAAAAGAAAAAATAATTTTCTTTTTACAATCTTAAAAAGGGAGTTCCAGATCGGAACTCTTTTTTTTTGTTTAGTAAAAACTGTAGCAGGGAATTCGGCTTGCTTATTGAATAAATAATGTTTTATAACCCAATTATTCTTTATTTTTTATCCCTGCTTATTTTCCTGCGAAGCAGAAAGATAGGAAGCTATAGCTAATTTAATATCCCCATAGCTGTATTCATCCCCTAAAGCTTGTTTAATTGTGCCGAATTGAAATGTATCTAATTTTTTTGATACACTTATTATATTCATTATTTTTTCCGCCGGCAAAAAATTGCTGACATCCAACTCGCCTTTTGTAATAAAATAAGCTAAATGCCCTTCTATTGTTGTTTCGGCCATTGAGCGAAGACCGGCAATCGATTTTATATTGTGTCCTTGCTTGTATAGCTTTAATGATTCTTCTTTAGTATCTTTTTTTTCTTTATGCCTGGTGCCTTCTCCTGAGTTTATTCCACCAACTGAGGGAGATTCAGCATCAATGTTAGGGGCCTTTCTTTTTTTCTCTTTGACAGTTCTCGGTTTTTCAGAATCAATATTATTTTTAACAGTTGGGGAGAATATAGTATTCAGTTGTTCTGTCCTATGTGAATCATAACACAACTTTGCAGTTTCCTCTTTGGTAATCAAATTATTGGTAATAACAGCATTTATCAAAAGCGCTGCTTTATTTATGAGTTTGTATTGCTCATTAACCACTACTTCCAGGGATAGCAATTCATTCAGATATGTTTTAATTTTCTTTTCTGATTTAAGAATCAGAATATGCCTGAAAATTTTATTTGACAAACTCTTAAAGATTGGAGAAAAATATGAGGATGCCGCAACAGCTCTTTTATGAAGAAATTCGAGGTGTCCAGGCTCTTTTTTATCAATAATCGAAAATATTTGATGCCTGAAATTATCCGAATGAAGTTTAATTTCTTTTACTTCTTTTTCCAGTTCCTGAGCCCATTTGTGATGTCTTTGTTTAACTGATTTTTTCTCATCTTTTACATAACTGTCCGTATGTTCTTCGAATAGTTTTATGAGGCTGTTAAATTCAAAGCATTTTAAGACATAATCTTTTAAAAACTGAGCCGTTTCTTCTGTTAATAGCTCATTTAAATTCTGCTGCTCTGTTTGTGCTTTAGAATATGTGCCGATTTTAGTATCCTGGCTGAAATTATTAAAATTTATTGCAGATGTCATCACCAATCCATCAAGCGATCTCAAACGGGATAAGGCAACATAAACCTGGCCTGGAGCAAATGCATCACTTGCATCAATAATGGCTTTTTCAAATGTAAGGCCCTGGCTTTTATGGATAGTAATAGCCCAGGCTAATTTGATAGGATAATGTGTAAAAGTACCTGCCGTCAATTCTTCTATTTCATTGCTTGTTTCATTAAGTTTATATTTTAAATTCTTCCATACATAAGTGTCTGCCTTTATTGGTTCAGATTCATCACTGAACTTTATTTCAATAACAGCACCGCTTATCGCAGAAACAATACCTATTTTGCCGTTAAAAAAACGCTGAGCGCCGGTAGGATCGTTTTTTACAAACATAATTTGTGCGCCGATTTTTAATTCCAGAGTTTTTTCGATTGGATAAGCATGTTCATTGAAATCATCTTCCACCTTTGCTTCAAAGAAAAATGATTTACCCGGCAGCCGGCTGAGGAAATTTTTATTTAATTCATTTGCCTTATAATTGTGGGTTGTTAGAGTAATGTAATTATCATTTGGGCTTGATTTAAAATCCGGTTTATAATATGAATTTAATAATTTATTATCATCCGCTGATACCTTGTTATTCCTCAGATTATTCAATAAATCAACAAAGCGCTGATCTGTCTGCCTGTATATTTTGTCTAATTCAATATATACAGGTTTGCTGTTTTGAAGTACCAGAGCATCAAAAAAGTAAATACTATTATAAAATGGTTTTAATAATTCCCATTCTTCTCTTTTTACAACCGGCGGAAGCTGTAATAAATCCCCAATAAATAATACTTGTATTCCTCCAAACGGCAGGTTATTCCTTCTTCTCACATGACGCAGCACTGCATCAACAGCATCAAGTAAATCAGCCCGCAGCATACTTACTTCATCAATAATCAATAACTCCATCTCACGTAATAGTTTCCGCTTAGAATCATACATTTGGAGGTTTTTGATTATTGAAAGCGGGTCATTTACTTTCACTCCGCCCTGAAAATTTTGCGGGGATTGAGCCGCAGGAATAAAGCAGCCAAAAGGCAATTGAAATAAGGAGTGAAGAGTAACGCCTCCTGCATTAATAGCAGCAATACCGGTAGGTGCAGCAATTAAACATTTTTTATATGTATTTGCGACAATTTGCCGTAAAAACGTAGTTTTGCCCGTTCCTGCTTTTCCGGTAAGAAATACATTTTTATTTGTATTATTAATAAATCTGGAAGCATATAAAGCCTGGTCAATTGTTGTTTTTATATCTCCCTCCATATTAATTATAAATTGATAAGATGCCCCCTTAGCACCATTTAATTGTGAGCATAGGGATCCGGCAGGCACAGTGATTATTAATTAGCGCTTATTTGCTGGCGTATAATTACGTAATTCAAGCCTTATTGCTTTTTAGCAGGCATAGGGCCTCGTTTAAATATTATTAATCCGTTCAGAAAATTACGTAAAAGCTGATCGCCGCATTCTTTGTAGTTAGCATGGTCCGGCTTACGGTATAGAGCATTTAATTCGCTTTTAGAAATGTCAAAGTCAGCCAGCTTAAGAATCTTAACTACATCTTCATCTTTAAGTTCAAGGGCTACTCGTATTTTTTTTAATATGTCGTTATTTGTCAGCATTTATAAGTTGTTTGTCCCCATGTTTGATTGCTTGTTCATCCGACAAGAGGGCTGCGGGATGAAATTTTATTTTTCATTATCTGTTTTTGTAATACATATTAATCTTTAGGTTCAAGAGCTAACCGATTTTTATTAAGTAGTATTATTGATCCTAGTTATGTATATTTGAATGTTTGTAAATTTATAAATAAAATTTGGAACGGTTTATGATATTGTACAAATGTAATCCCCAAAACTTTCAAAAACTTAACAAAATGAAAAAAGCGCTAATCTTAACAACAATGATAGGAGGCAGTTTTTTATGTTCTCCTGTTTTTGCACAGGAAACTCACGATTCGCTGGGTTTACCAGGTGACAATTTAAATCTGTACGGTGTTCTGGACCTTTTCCAAAAATCTGAAACACTTGAAGAATTTGAGAAAAAATTAAATGCCGAAGATTCAAAACTCAATAATCTAGATTTGAACGGCAATAATAAGATCGACTATATCAGTGTGAAAGATAATATGAAAGGCTCTGTTCATGCGATAGTTCTTCAAGTAGCGATAAATGAAAAAGAAAATCAGGATGTTGCCGTTATTGAAGTTGAAAAAGATAATAAAGGCAAAGTGCAGATCCAAATTATAGGGGACGAGAAGCTTTATGGGAAAAACTATATAGTTGAACCCAAAGACGGCTCATCAAAGGAGCTTAAAAAAGGAGGAACACCAAACCCTGGCTATTCAGGAACAACAACAAACGTTACAAATAATTATTACACTACCAATAATAATGGGTCACCTTACAGTAATTATGGGTATCCGGTAGAATCATGGGGCATTATTAATTACTTGTTTTTCCCATCATACGTTGTTTATGTTTCCCCTTGGAGTTGGGGTTTTTATCCTGGATATTGGAATCCTTGGACACCATTTTATTGGCACTCATATTATAGTTATAATTATTACCATCATCCTAATTATTGGGGTTATTATCACAGATCTGATCATTATCGTAATTCAGATGCCCATAGCTTTTATGGTCAGAGAAGGTCAACTTCTGCAGCTTTTAATCATAGAATGGAAAGAGGTGAGTTTAATAACACATACAGCAAGCGTGATGCTAACGAGGGCAGAGAAGGTCGTTCTCCTCAGGGAAACAGGGTATCCAATTCAAATTTTGAGAATACCAGAACAAATAGAGAATCTTCAAGAAACACTTCTGGTAATGAAAGAAATGTTTCATCGGGAAATGAAAGAAATAATTCATCAGGCAATGAAAGAAATGTCTCCTCCGGAAATGAAAGAAATAATTCATCAGGAAATGAAAGAAATGTTTCAACAGGAGATAATAGAAGAAATAATAATGTAAATGGTGATAATCATAACACTTCCGCCAGGGAAAACAGCAATGAGCGTAATAATGTAAATAACGCATCACAAAATTCAAGGACAAATTCTGCACCCAGTTCCAGATCATATTCCGCCCCAAGCAATTCAGGCGGAGGCGGAGGAAGGACATCCGGCGGTGGCGGCGGAGGAGGAAGAACTAGCGGCGGCGGTGGAGGCGGTGGAGGTGGAGGAAGAACATCCGGCGGCGGAAGAGGAAGATAGTTATTATTACATGTTTAAAAACAATAACAAAAAAGCATCCTTCAATATTGAGGGATGCTTTTTTGTTTTATAAAGATATATTTTATTATTCAGCAGAAAAACTTAATAGAAATTTAAATCAATGCAAATGCAGGCTGTTAAAAGCAAAAACACGCTGAAAATAATCTATTATTCTCCATAAATTTTAGCTACCAATTCCTTATTAGCCGCCATAATTACTTTACGTTTAAAAGAAAGTTTAGGAGTCATTTCACCATTTTCAATTGACCATTCACGAGGTAACAATTCAGGACGTTTTATTTTTTCATACTGTGCTAAATCGTTATTTGTATTTTCCACTTCTTCAACAATTTGTTTCCTTACAGTTTCATTCTTTATCATTTCTTCATTTGTTGTATAAGGAATTCCCTGCTTAATGCACCATTCTTTTAAAAATGCAAAGGCAGGAACAATAAGCGCAGATGCGAATTTTTGATTTTCACCAAGGACCATTGCCTGTTCAATAAATGGAGATTCCTTTAATTTGTTTTCAATGATCATAGGGGCAATATATTTCCCTCCTGAAGTTTTGAAAATTTCTTTTTTACGATCGGTAATTTTCAAGAAACGTCCTTCAATAAAAGTGCCTATATCACCTGAGTGAAACCATCCTTCGCTATCAATAACTTCTGCAGTAGCGTCGGGGCGGTTAAAATAGCCCAACATTACATTCGGACCTTTGACTAATATCTCCCCATCTTCCGCAATTTTTACAGTTACTCCGGCAATAACAGGCCCAACTGTTCCAAAACATATACCATTAGGTTCAAAATTATTAACAGCAATTACAGGAGACGTTTCCGTTAAGCCGTAACCTTCTAATGCGGTGATTTTAGCAGCATTAAACACACGTGCCAACCGTGGCTGCAAAGCGGCTCCGCCTGATACAACAGCCACAATGTTTCCTCCTAATGCTTCACGCCATTTGCTGAAAATTAATTTGTTTGCCATTTTTAACTGGAACTCATACCACCATCCGTTAGCACCATTCAGCTCATAACGCAGACCCAAATCAAGCGCCCAGAAAAATAATTTATGCTTCACGCCGGTTAATTCGCTTCCTTTAGCTACTATTTTATCATAAACTTTTTCAAGTAACCGCGGTACAGTTGAAAATACTTCTGGTTTTATTTCTTTCAAATTATCTCCGATAGTTTCAATACTTTCGGCATAATAAATTGAAATACCTAAATAAAAATATAAGGTAGTAAGCATACGCTCATATACATGGTTGAGAGGTAAAAAGCTCAATGCTTTCCAACTGCTTTGAAAAGGGCATAAATTCTGCGTTGCGAATGAATTACTTAATAAATTATTATGTGAAAGCATTACACCTTTAGGGTTCCCTGTTGTACCTGAAGTGTAAAGTATAGTTAATAAATCGTTTGGTTTAATAGTGTTTTTAATGTTTTCAACTTCAGATACTTTTGGATTTTTTTTACCTGCTTCTAATAATTCAGTCCAATGCTGAGCCCCATCAACCTTATTAAAGGTGTAAATGCCCTTCACACTAGGAGCATTTGCGGCAATGGTTTTTACTTTCTTATATAGGTCGGTGCTTGAAACAAAAATATATTTAACTTTTGCATCGTTCAAAATAAAATTCAAATCGTTTTCGCTGATAGTAGGATAAATGGGCACGCTCACGGCACCGGATTGCTGGATACCAAAATCAGCAAAATTCCATTCAGGGCGGTTATTTGAAATAATAGCTATTTTATCTTCACGCTCAACACCTAAACCGAGTAAACCATAACTAAGGTAATTTACGTTATCGGAAAACTCCTGTGTTGAATATGTAATCCATTTCCCATTTTCTTTTGCGGCAAGAGCATCTGATTTATTATACTTTTCAAGTAATTGCGGGATGATGTCGAAAACACGCGTTATTGCCATAGTTTTAATTATTGATTTTATGATTTGTTGATTTGGAGAATTTAATAAAACAAAACCACTTATTATCTAATTTTGCATTAATTGTATCTTTACAATCTTTCAAAAATAAACTATTTTACTCAATTCATCAAAATAATTTTCCCCAAAAATGAAAACAAAACTTACGCAGCTTTTAAACATTGATTTCCCAATGATAATGGCTCCAATGTTTCTGGTGACTAATGAGGCAATGCTGAAAGCCGGCATGAATAGCGGCATAGCTGCTTCGTTCCCGAGTTTAAATCACAGAAAAGAAGGCGAATTAGCGCAGTTGTTGGATTCTCTGAACATTGAAAAGAGCAAATTAAATGTGAAAGGAACATATGGGATAAATTTAATTGTACAAAAAACAAATCCGCTTTTCGACAAACATTTGAAGATATGTGTGCAGAAAAAAGTGCCGTTTTATATTACTTCATTGGGCAGTCCAAAAGAAGTAATTGAGCAGGCGCATACATACGGCGGAAAGGTGTTTTGTGATGTTACCAATATTGAACATGCGCAAAAATGTTTTGACTTAAACTGCGATGGTTTTATAGCGGTCGGACAAGGAGCCGGCGGACATGCTGGTCCAAACTCCCTGCAGATATTAGTTCCTGCATTAAAGAACAAATTCCCGAATACTCCAATAATTGCTGCAGGAGGTATTGCAAACGGTGCCGGAATATTATCTATGCTTGCCTTGGGCGCAGAAGGTGTTTCGGTAGGCACCCGTTTTATTGCAAGTGTCGAATCTTCTGTAAATAATGATTATAAAAATGCAATTGTTGCATCCAAAATGCATGACATTGTACTTACTGAAAGAATTTCAGGAACGCCTTGTACAATTATTAATACACCTTTTGCTAAAAAAATCGGATACAAACAAAATTGGCTTGAACGCAGATTATCTAAAAATTCAACCACTAAAAAATATTTCAAAATGTGGGTTCAGCTGAGCGGAATGAAAACAATGGAAAAGTCTGTTAAACCTGGTAATTACGAATCATTATGGTGTGCCGGTCAAAGTGTTGAGCTGATTGATGATATTCTTTCATGTATGGATATAGTTGAACGAATGAAAAAAGAAACAGCTGCAGCATACAATTCACTGGCCGCTGAAATGAGTAATTGATAGAGAAAAATGCAGTAAACCTAAGCTTTTAAAAACGTTTCCCGATAGCGAAATCCAATGCTTAATACTTTTATTTTTTTACTGCAAGGCAAAAT
>CAISYK010000124.1 GCA_903889605.1 uncultured Bacteroidota bacterium | reverse complement strand
GCCCGCACCCTTTCCTTTTTCAGGAAAGGGGAACGCCAAAATAAATAATAATATATTAATATTTATCATGATAAATATTGTCCGAAAACTTCATAAATCATTAATCCGATTTTAACAAATCATTAACAACCTAATAACTTCTCAATAACAAAATAGACGATTAATAGAAACGACCTTTGCTGAATAAATATTAAAAACATAAAAAACATAAAACCATGAAAAAACTAATTTTAACATCAGCGGCAATTTTATTTATCGGCATTTCAGCTTTTGCCGGAGATGAACATAAATGCTCAAAAAAGTGCGATAAAAAATGTGAAGTAAAAGAATGCACTACAAAAGAGGATTGTTCTAAAAAATGCAGCGGCAGATGCACTGCAGACGGCAAATCCAATACAGAAAACTCTAAATCATGTCAAAAAAAATGCAAAGCAGATGCATCAAAAAACAATAACGGCATGGTAAAATAAATCTTGAATTGTTCATTCAAAAAGAAAAGGGCTTTAGTAAGGCCCTTTTTTTTATTTTAAATTCTGGATATTCTAACAGATTTCGAAATATTTGATACTGCCTGAAAAAGGATTACTGCCTATTGAAATTGTGCTTTGAACGAATAATGAAATAATCTGCCTTAGATCGTAAATACATTTGTTTTATTATATCCTTAATGCGGATTAATAAAAAAAGAAAAAGGGACTAAATCAAATTCACAATTATTTTTTAAGATGAAAAAAAAAAATTTTTTTTATCGATTTTTTCATGTCTGCTGAAGTTTATTATATTATGTCCGGCCTCGCTGTTGGCCGTTACTATTGAGCCTTGGTACAGTATTCCTAAAAACTCATTTTCATTTATACCGCCTAATTTTTTTCATAATCCTATAGGTACCATAAGTCAATTCGGAGCAGAAATAAGTGCAGGCGAAAATTACCAAAGCAGTTCAAGAGTTTATATATATCCTCCTGTTTCCGGGGATTATACTTTCTGGACCGCAAATGATAATATCTCTGAGTTATCGTTAAGCCCCGAAAGCCTTGTGCTTAAGAGGGTAAATGTAGCTTTGCTTCCCGGCTGGACAAACTGCAGTGAATGCACCAAATATGCCGCTCAGGTATCTGTTCCAAATTATCTAATAGGAGGTCAGAAGTATTATATAGAATCATTAAAGAATGATGATATATCAGAAGACCGCTTAAGTGTAGGCTGGCAAATGCCCAACGGGACTCTGCAGAGGCCCATACCAGGCTTTCGCTTTGCTCCATATAAGGCTGCAGAGGCAAGCATAATATTTGCCGTTATAGGTGATTACGGATTGACGGGTACTAATGAGGCCGCCGTAGCAGCCTTGGTAAAATCATGGCAGCCGCGATTTATTATTACTACAGGAGATAATAATTACTATAATGGAACCGCAGCCAAAATTGACGGAAACATAGGGAAATATTTTCATGATTATATTTATCCCTATAAAGGCATTTATGGTGCAGGAGCTGCGTGGAATAAGTTTTTTCCATCTCTTGGAAATCATGACATAATAACCTCCAATGGTGCGCCATATTATTCCTATTTTACATTACCAGGCAATGAACGGTATTACGATTTTGTTAAGGGTGATATTCATTTCTTTGCTGTTAACAGCAATCCAGGCGAAAAAGACGGCACTTCCAGCACCTCTGTTCAGGCAATGTGGCTGAAAAGAAAGCTCGCCGAATCAGTATCTGCATGGAACATTGTTTATTTCCATCATTCGCCTTACTCTTCGGGCACCGCGCATGGAAGTCAGATAGGGATGCGCTGGCCGTTCAAAGCATGGGGAGCAGATGCCGTATTAGCGGGCCACAACCATAATTATGAGCGGATAACAAAGGATAATATTCCATATATAGTTATCGGACTTGGGGGGTATAGTAAAACACCATTTAAGGCGGTAAAGGTTACCGGCAGTATTAAAAGGTATTACGCGAAGTACGGCGCGGTAAAGGTAAAGGCTTCCGCTTCTTCACTTTCCTTCAAATTTTTCAATACAGATTACAGCCTCATAGATAGTTTTACAGTAGTCAAGGCTGCAGTACCGGCTCCGGCACTAAAAACAAAAACATCTTCAGTTCCTGTAATCACTGTTTCCGGACCAAAAGAATTAAATAATCTAAAAAGAACAATGCTCAGTACTAGTTTTGATTCAGCTGCAGTTTATCAATGGAAATTGAATGACATTATCATTAATGATGAAAACAAAAACTTTATTTCTGTCACCATGCCAGGCACATATAAAGTGCAGGTAATAAAAACCGGGAGCATAGCTATCTCAGAATCAATAACTATTACAAGGGCTGCTGAAGAAATCCCAACAAAGAAAGCAGATACAGTAAATACGGCTTCTGAAAATCCGGCCAAATATGAAAAAACTTATGATTTAAAAGTATACCCGAACCCTAACAATGGAGTTTTCAAGATCGCAGTTAATATGGCAATTCAAAAGGAATCAGCAATTAAAGTACAGGTGATGAATAATTTAGGACAGATCGTTTATAATAAAGAATTTGCTCCCGGAAACCGGTATATAGTTGAAACCATTGAATTGGATAAAGCGCTTCCTCAGGGAATATATAACCTGCAGATTATGATTGGGAATAAAACAGAGAATATCAGCATGGTGCTGTTAAAATAATTAGGGCATGCATGGAACTTCAAAAACTAGTAAAAAACCCGGCATTGAATTAATTATTTTAGTTTAAATCCAAACTTATTTTCTCTGTTATGCTTTTTGTCTTCTCCTTTGTTCTCTGTGTAATATTTTGTTACTCAAAGATTAAAAGATGATTTTTCACAGAGAAACATAGAGGACAAACTAATTGGTTAGCAATAAAATTTAAGCCGGCTATAAAAAGTTGTGTTTTAACGAAAACCCTATGAATACAGGTTGTGTCAATTATAACTTTGTTAAGCAAAAGCCTTATTCTGTTTAAAAAAAGAGCGGAATAAAATTCAGGATCACCGTGTCAAATTATTAAAAATGAAACGTTCAACATTATTTTGGGGTATTATATGCTTTTTAAGTCTGCCGGGATTTACTAATCTCTGTAAAGCTCAAACAGGCTCTATTACTATGGAGACTTGGGCAAATATTACAGGAAGTGCAATCTCAACTATTCCGGTTAATTCCGCTCCGACTTCTGCAACTTCAATAAGCCAGTTTGAAGCCCCAAGAAATACTGGAGATAATTACGGGCGCAGGATAAGGGGTTACATTTATCCCCCGGTTTCGGGCAACTATACTTTCTGGATAGCGAGTGATAACAATAGTGAGCTATGGCTGAGCACCACAAGTCTGCCCCAGAATAAAGTTAAAATAGCTTCAGTTACTGGTTGGACAAATTACAGGGAGTGGACCAAATATACTACTCAGAAATCGGTGGTAAAATACCTTACCGCAGGTCAAAAGTATTATATAGAGGCTCTACATAAAGAGCAGAATTTGGCAGATCATATAAGTGTGGGTTGGCAATTGCCAAGCGGGACGCAGGAAATGCCTGTACCAGGCAATCGACTTTCTCCATACACTGTTGTTGTTTCTGCAGGCATTACATTTGCCATGATAGGGGATTACGGCTCGAATACAACCAATGAAGGAGCCGTAGCTGCACTTGTAAAATCATGGCAGCCTGCATTTATTATTACTCCTGGAGATAATAATCCTCCAGCTGGAGCAAAAGCCACCATTGATATTAACATTGGCAAATACTACCACGAATATATATACCCATATACAGGCACATATGGGGCCGGTGCAAAGGTGAACAGTTTTTTTCCCGGCTTGGGCAATCATGATGTAATGACATCGGGCGGCTCTCCATATTTTAACTATTTTACATTACCTGGAAACGAAAGATATTACGACTTTGTTAAAGGTGATGTTCATTTTTATGTAATAAACAGCAACCCTTCGGAAAGCAGCGGCACTTCAAGCACCTCCGTTCAGGCAATTTGGCTTAAAAACAAGCTGGCAGCATCCGCTTCAAAATGGGACATAGTATATTTCCATCACTCACCATACGCATCTGATGTAATGCATGGAAGTATTTCTTACATGCAGTGGCCTTTTAAAGAATGGGGCGCTGATGCAGTGATGTCAGGACATTCCCATATTTATGAAAGGGTAATAGTCAATAATTTCCCGTATTTTATAAATGGGCTTGGCGGGCACAGCATATATGGTTTAAAAGCAACGCCGGTAGCCGGCAGCAAGAAAAGATATAATCTTGGATATGGCGCTATACAGATTAAAGCAACATCAACCTCACTTGCATTCAAGTTTTACAATACTGCAAATACGCTTATTGATAGTTATACTTTAACCAAACCAGCTGCTGCTGCTCCGGCGACAAAGACCAAAGCATCTCCGATTCCTGTAATCACTGTTAAAGGGCCGAGGGTACTTAATAATATAGAAAAGACAGCCATTCGCACCAGATTTGATTCGGCCGCAGTTTACCAATGGAAAGTAAATGATATTATCATAACAGGGGAAAACAAAAATTATATTATTGCATCCAAACCAGGTTCATATAAAGTACAGGTGATAAAAAACGGGAGCTTAGCGATATCTGAATCCATTAATATTACAGGAATTCCAGAGGAAGTTCCTGCATATTTAGCTGACACTGCAGGCCGTGCATCAAAAAAACTTAACAAAGATGAAAAAACTTATGATTTAAAAGTTTACCCTAACCCAAACAATGGGGTTTTCAAGATTGCCATTAATATGCCTATTCAAAAGGAATCAGCAATTAAAGTACAGGTGATGAATAATTTAGGACAGATCGTTTATAATAAAGAATTTTTATCCGGCAACCGGTATATCATAGAAACCATTGAATTGGATAAAGCACTTCCTCAGGGAATATATAACCTGCAGATTATGGTTGGGAATAAAACTGAGAATATCAGCATGGTGCTGTTAAAATAATGTCATGACTGAATTGTTTCATATATTATTCTCTGTTTGTCTCCGTGAAACCACCTGACTCTCTGTGTAACTAAAAAAAATATTTTGTTTTCAAAAATAATATGTTATAATACATTTTATTGGGGCGTTCCCATTTCTTAAAAAAGAAATGGGCGGGCTTTTCGCTTCAATCTTTTGCAAGGGCAAAAGGATTTACGCTGCAATACCTAACGCATCGGAGAATAGCCAATCGGCATGATATTAAATAATATTCAATCATCCCGAGTTTTTTACTATGGATCTTGTTCTTAAGTGATAGTGCTGAAGATTTACAAGTTCCATCTTGGCGAAAAGCCAATCGGGATGACATTGAATATATTTCTGTCATCCCGAGTTTTTATGAGGGATCTTGTTTCTATTCATGATATTACAAAAGAATAACAAAGTTACCTCTTTGCCAACATAGATGACATTGGATATATTTCTGTCATCCCGAGTTTTTACGATGGATCATGTTCTTAAGTGATAGTGCTGAAGATTTACAAGTTCCCTCTAGGCGAAAAGCCAATCGGGATGACATTGAATATATTTCTGTCATCCCGAGTTTTTACGAGGGATCTTGTATTTATTGATGATATTACAAAAGAATAACAAAGTTACCTCTTTGCCAATATAGATTGCCGTATCCCAAATAATCCATCACATAAAACCCAAAGCATATACTAAATAACCAGCATTTTACTGCCTTGATAAGTCTATTGTTCACTGTAACAAACCTAACCATTAAATTAGCCAAATGACTTATTTTCAATAATTAACATATAATTTACAATATTCTTCCCAAAAAAACATCCTGCGTTTTCGCAGATTAATTACAAAATATTTTACAGATTTTTACATGATTACTGTCATGTGTGATGCAAATCATTGTGCAGACCTTTGTATTACGAAATTGTCATTAGATAATTTACACTACTAAAAAACATATGGAAAATATTTTTGTCATTGGAATCACTTTTAAAACTGCGGACATTATCACGCGGAGTGCATTTTCGATTTCTACTGAAAAACAAAAAGAATGTTATGATCTTGCAAAAAGCTATGAATTCAAGGACTTTGTGGTATTAAGCACCTGCAACAGAACTGAAATCTATGGGGTAGGCTCCTCAAACCTTGCTGAAAAGATTATTACAACAGTCTGCGGCCAGTCCGTGGAATTATTGGACAAATATAAATTTGTCAAAACTTCGGACGGCGCATTAGCACATATATTCCAGGTAGCCTCCGGCCTTGATTCCCAGATATTGGGCGATTATGAGATTTTAGGGCAATTTAAGAATGCATGTAAATTATCCAAAGATAATGGTTTGCTGGGTCCTATATTTGAAAGGATGGCCAATATCTGCATACAGGCATCGAAAGAAATAAAAACAAAGACTGCATTAAGTAAAGGAACAGTTTCCGCTTCTTATGCTGCCATTGAAATTTTAAAAGAAAAAATTGAAGTAAAACCAACAAAATGTTTGCTGATAGGAACCGGAAAATTCGGTAATAATATTTCGAAAAACATTAAACATTATCTTCCGCATTTCGAATTAACAATTTCAAACAGAACGTATTCAACCGCCTTGGAAATAGCAGTACAGCATGGCTTTAGTTTACTGCCATACGAAAACATCGATGAAAAACTGAGAGATTTTGACGTGATTATTTTAAGTACAACTGCTGATAAATATATCGTTACTCCTGAAAATTCGGTCAATTCCAGAACAAAATTAATTTTAGATTTATCTATCCCTCAAACGGTGCACCCCGATTGTAAAACCAACAGCAATGTTGAAATATTAGACATCGATACCATTTCAGCTATCTTAAATAAGTCGCTTGAAAACAGGAAAACTTATTTGCCTTTAGCCAATGAAATTATTAATACTCATATTGCCGCATTTGTTGATTGGAGTGATTTTTATAAAAAAAGAAATCAAATTGTATCATTAAAAAAAATGCTTATCGAAGCCAGCAAAGGATGCCCTCATTTAGCGAAACTTGATGAAACATTGAAAGATGAAATGGTGAATAAAACTATTCAATCTTTTGTAGTGGGCCTTAAGAATAATAAAGGTTTAAAAATTGAACCTAAAGAAATTGTAGACAAATTTATGCGTTATGGACAGGCTAATTAGAATAGGATCCAGAGACAGCAGCCTGGCATTATGGCAAGCTAAATTTATTGAAAAGTTATTGAACGAACAAGGAATAAAGACTGAAATCATCCTTGTAAAAAGTGAAGGAGATATAAATTTAACCTCCCCATTATACGAAATGGGCGTTCAGGGTATTTTTACCAAAACTCTCGACAGCGCTTTGTTATCAAACAAAATTGACATAGCTGTGCACTCTCTCAAAGATGTTCCAACTCAGCTGCCTGTAAATCTTAAAATTGCAGCTATCCCCAAAAGAGCGAATGTTAAAGATGTTTTGGTTTACCAGGATTCGTCCTTTATTGTTACTGAAAAAGCAGGAATAACAATAGCTACAAGCAGTTTAAGAAGAAAAGCGCAATGGCTTAATAAATATCCAAATCACGCAATTGAGTCGATCCGAGGGAATATAAATACAAGGTTGGAAAAATTAAAAAGCACTTTAAACTGGAATGCTGCTTTGTTTGCTGCTGCAGGTATTGATAGAATAGGACTGGATGTCCCAAATAAAACTGAACTCGACTGGATGCTGCCTGCTCCTGCACAAGGAGCTCTGGGAATAGTCTGCAGAGAAGACGACCCGCAGGCAGAGGCAATATGTAAAACATTAAATCATCATGAAACGGCTGTTTGTACAGGAATTGAAAGGTCTTTTTTAAGAAACCTTAAAGGCGGATGCTCTATACCTATTGCAGCTTTGGCGATTGCAGATAAAAACAATATTCATTTTAAAGGAAATATCCTTTCGCTTGACGGCATTAGAAAAGTTGAAATTGAAATGGATTTTGAACTTGATAATTTTGATAATGCCGGAAAATCAGCAGCCTTAAAATTGCTTGCCGCAGGCGGCGATGTAATTGCAAGGGAACTGAAAAGTTATATGACAGAATAGGTAATATGTAATACAATGTCGTTTAGTTAAGAAAGATAAAATGCCAACGCACTTTCTCAACTCCGCTCGAAATGACTGGGTGCGATGTCAGTTCGAGGGTTAATTTTTTTCAAAAAAGCAATATAAAATGACGTTACCTTTGTATAAACCAAGTAATAAAGATAGGCAGTGTAGCAGTCCATTCATTAGTGCTTACAG
>CAISYK010000123.1 GCA_903889605.1 uncultured Bacteroidota bacterium | reverse complement strand
TTATCCTAATTTCTTTGGTATGAACCTGAATTAGTTTAAGTAAAACTTTTGTATCAGGAACATTAAATAAACTTACGTATACTTTTGCAATTCCAAGGTCCGGACTAACGCGCACTTGGGTAACAGTAATTAATGCATTACCGAATAAAATGCGGGTTTCCTTCTGAAAAATTTCACCAAGTTCCTTTTGAATTAGTCTTGATACCTTTAGCTGACGTGTTGAATCCATTATGCGAAATATAATTTTAGAACTCAAAATTAACAATTAACAGCGACAAAGCTTATATTTGCGACATGAAAAATATTTTTGGTGTACTTCAATACATAAAGGGGTACTGGCGCTATGCTGTTTTTAATATTATCTTCAATATCCTATCTGCTGGTTTTTCTTTGTTTTCCATTGCGATGCTGTTCCCGTTTTTGCAGGTCTTATTTTCTGACGACAGCAAAAAAATGGAAGAAATACAAAAAATGGGCAAACCCGAATTTCACCTTTCTTCAGCATCTATCATTGATAATATAAATTATATATTGGGCAAGGATATCGCTGCTCACAGCCAAATGCATGCTCTGGTTGGTATTTGCATATTTATTATTATTACTATTTTCTTCAAAAATTTATTCCGTTACCTTGGTATGTTCTTTATCGCACCAATAAGAAATGGAGTAGTAAAAGACATACGCAATAATTTGTTTCAAAAAATACTAATATTGCCTTTAAGTTATTATTCCGATGAGCGCAAAGGCGATATCATGTCGCGCATGACAGCGGATGTCCGTGAAATAGAATGGAGCATAATGAGTTCATTAGAAATGATTTTTCGTGAACCAGTTACAATTACTATTTCATTAATTTTCATGTTTTTAATGAGCTGGGAATTAACAACACTTGCTCTTATACTACTCCCTATTGCCGGTATTGTTATTGGCCGTATTGGGAAAACACTAAAACGTACTTCAACACAGGAAAAAGAAAAAACAGGTTTATTAATGTCTATTATGGATGAGACATTGGGCGGTTTGAGAATTATTAAAGCATTTAATGCTGAAAAAATAACCAAACAGAAATTCGAAAAAGTAAACAAAGAATACACCAACCTGATGATTAGAGTTTACCGCAGAATAGATTTGTCATCCCCTTTAAGCGAATTTATGGGAATAACGGTATTTGTTGTCATTTTATATGTTGGAGGCCAAATGGTTTTAGGTGCTGACCGAACAATGAGCGGTGCAATTTTTATAACATATCTTGCCCTATTTTCACAGCTGATAGCGCCTGCAAAATCTTTTACCACGGCATATTATAACATACAAAAAGGATTGGCATCCGCCGAAAGAGTAAATAAAATTTTACATGCAGAAGTTACCATTAAAGATCCTGTTAATCCTAAAAAACTAAGCAGTTTCGAAAAAGCTATTGAATATAAAAATGTATCATTTGCTTACCGCGAAATTGAATCAGGATGGGTTTTAAATAACATCAATTTAAAAATTGAAAAAGGCAAAACTATTGCATTGGTTGGTCAGTCAGGGTCAGGAAAAACAACATTGGCAGATATGCTTCCGCGTTTTTATGACCCATCGCAAGGTGAGATTTTAATTGACGGCGTTCCGATAAAAGAGGCCAAACTTGCCGATGTACGTTCATTAATGGGCATTGTAACGCAGGAATCCATTTTATTTAATGATACTGTTTATAATAATATTTCTTTCGGCATTGAAAACATAACGGAAGAACAGGTAATAGAAGCAGCAAAAATTGCCAATGCGCATGAATTTATTTCACAAATGCCGCAAGGGTATCAAACTAATATTGGTGACAGGGGGGGTAAATTATCCGGCGGACAGCGCCAAAGGATGAGTATTGCAAGAGCTGTTTTAAAAAACCCTCCAATTTTGATATTAGACGAAGCAACGTCAGCTTTAGATACCGAAAGCGAACGATTGGTGCAGGATGCTCTAAACAAGCTTATGAAAAACCGGACCTCGGTAGTTATAGCCCATCGCTTGTCAACCATACAGCATGCTGATGAAATTATTGTTATGCAGAAAGGCGAAATTATTGAACGCGGCACCCACTCAGTTCTGATCGACAAAAACGGTGCTTACCGTAAATTACACGAGCTTCAGTCATTTATTTGATTGAAGATAAAGTATAGCTGCAAATAGACGTTTTTTATCTGTGCGTATAATAAATTATAATGATTTTTTTTAGGTTCTGCTTTTACCAAATTTAGATTCGTAAATTCGTATAAATTCGTTATCTGAAAACCCCATGGAAGAAGAAATCAAAAATGCAATAGAAGTACTTCGTAAAGGAGGCACTATTCTTTATCCTACAGATACAGTTTGGGGAATTGGCTGCGATGCACGCAATAAAGAAGCTGTTGCAAAAGTTTTTAAAATAAAACAACGTGCTGAATACAAAAGTATGGTGGTGCTGGTTTGTAATGAAACTATGATTAACCGTCATGTAAAGGAAGTTCCTGAAGTTGCTTGGGAATTATTAGAATCAGCGGAAGATCCTCTTACCATTATATACCCAGATGGGCGAATGCTTGCTGAAAACGTTATTGCTGCAGACGGCAGCGTTGGAATTCGTTTAGTTAAGGATGATTTCTGCAATACACTTATTCATAAATTCGGGAAACCTATTGTAGCTACATCTGCAAATATAAGCGGGGAAAACGCCCCATCCTCCTTCAATGAAATCAAATTGGATATTTTAAACAATGTGGATTATATTGTTAATTTTCGTCAGGAAGAAATAAATAATAATAAACCATCAGCAATAATTAAAGTTGCCTTGAACGGAGAAATCAAAATCATCAGGAAATTTTCATCCTGAAAGAATTATTTTCCTTTATTAAAAGCTAT
>CAISYK010000122.1 GCA_903889605.1 uncultured Bacteroidota bacterium | reverse complement strand
CTTACGGGATTTTATTATTTATTTAAAAAAATGAAGGCGCGAATATAACACTATAAAAGGGAGATGTCAATAAAAAGTTCATTTATTTGTTTTCCAAGACCGCTTTCTCGAAGGCTTCTATGGACATGGAATCTTCTAATTTATAACTTCCGATTCGGGTTCGGCACAACGCGGTCAGGTGAGCACCGCTGTTAAGAGCCAATCCAAAATCAAACGCTAACGAACGAATATAAGTGCCTTTGCTGCAAACAACTCTAAAATCAACTTCAGGCATGGCAATGCGGGTAATTTCAAATTCTGTAATGGTTATTTCTTTGGGTTTCATTTCAGCCGTTTTTCCTTCTCTGGCAATATCGTACGCACGTTTGCCGCCAATTTTGATTGCTGAAAACAAAGGCGGCGTTTGCTGAATTTTACCTATAAATTGCTTTGCGGCAGCGTTAATAAGCTCTTTAGTAATGTGTCCTGTAGGGAAATACGCATCAATTTCTTTCTCTAAGTCATAACAGGGAGTGGTGGCTCCAAGATGAAAAGTACCTGTATATTCCTTTTCCTGTGCCTGATACTGCTCAATATTTTTGGTCTGCTTTCCGGTACATACAATAAGCAAACCAGTCGCCAAGGGGTCTAATGTTCCTGCATGCCCTATTTTGGATTCCACTCTTTTACCATCTATCATTAGTGAAGGGTGATGTTTGATAAGGTACTTCATCTTATTCACTACCTGGAAAGAGGTCCAGGTGAATGGTTTATTAATTAAAATTACTTCTCCAGCTCTGTAGTCAGTCATTGAATATATTAAGCGGTCATTTCTAAACCTGTGTATAACGCGTAAATAAGGAATAATACTCCCAGAATAATACGGTAATATCCGAAATGTTTAAATCCGTATTTTGTTAAAAAAGCTATAAACCCTTTTACTGCAATAATTGCGATAATAAATGCAATAAATCCGCCGAATAATAATAGAGTAATATCACTGCTGTGGATATTGCCGCGTTCTTTTAATAAATCATAACCTGATGCAGCAAACATTGTAGGAATTGCTAAAAGAAACGAAAATTCAGCAGCCTGCTTACGATTGAAGCCTGAAAATATTCCGCCTAAAATTGTTGCAGCGGCTCTTGAAATACCTGGAATCATTGACAAACATTGTATTAATCCAATTTTAACTGCACCGGAATAACTTATGTCTTCCAAGTCCTTATATTCTGATTCTTTCTGTTCAGTCCATTTATCCAGAACAATCAGTATAACCCCTCCGATAATTAACGAAACACTGACGGTAAAAGGGTTAAACAAATAATGCTTGATGATTTTATATGCTAACAGCCCAATAATTCCGGTAGGTAAAAAAGCAACAAAAAGTTTTAGATAAATATTGATTCCAACAAAAAATCTTTTTATATAAAGTATTAATACTGCTGCAATAGCTCCAAGCTGTATCACAATTTCAAACGTTTTTGCAAATTCAGGGTCTTTCATATCCATCAGAGACTGCGCTAAAATCATGTGACCGGTTGATGAAATAGGCAAAAACTCTGTTATGCCTTCTATTATGGCTAAAATAAATGCTTGGATGTATGACATAAAAACAATTGGGAAATATAGAAATTCAATAATTTCAAAATGAATAACCCTGCAGCAGAGATGCGCAGAGTCCTTTGATTAAAAATGCACCTATTTAATTTTCAAACGGCGCATTACAAATTTTAGAATTAGTCTTCTTTAGGCTTTTTCATTATACCAAACAGAACAACTACAAAACCCAATAATATTGTTATAGGTGCAAGCGTAATTCTGCGTGTGCTGAAAATTTCTTCAGCATGAAATTGATTTGGATCATCGGAACCTCCGCCAACCATAAGCATATAACCTGCAACAACAATTACAACTCCTATTATAAGTATACGATAGTTTTCTTTTCCGAAAGCAAATCCTGGTTTTCTTATTTCTTTAGCCATTAATATATCAATTTAAGGAACAAATGTAATAAAATTATTGACAGCAGGTTTTTTTGAATTATAGAATTGAAAAACAGGAAAATGAAAACGAATACAAATTATAAACAAACCAATAAATTGCGGTCTATTAAGAGTTATTTTGGTAAAAGTTAAAAAAAGTTAACCCAATAGAAATATAGTTAAAAAAATGTCCGTGCAAAGTTTATATTCAGACTGTCGAAATTTCTGCGATTGCTTTATTGACTTGATTAAATTTCTCCGCTGCATTATAAATCTTTTTTCTTTTTCTCAGTATTTAAGATAAAACCTACACCAAAAATATTTTCAATATTTAAGTTTTGATCTTCTTTTATATACTTGCGGATTTTTGTAATAAACACGTCTAAGCTTCTGCCGAGAAAATAATCATTCTCTCCCCATAAATTTTTCAATAGATCTTCTCTTTTTACTATTTTATTTCTGTTATCACTTAAATATCTCAGTATTTCACTTTCTTTTTCCGTAATACGCTTGGTTTT
>CAISYK010000121.1 GCA_903889605.1 uncultured Bacteroidota bacterium | reverse complement strand
ACAATTGTTTTTGGCATGTGATGGGTGGTTTAAATTAATATTAAGCAAATATAATCTAATTTAAGCCCGCTTCACGCATAGTATCAATTGAGCCGTTGTATTACCTAAAGTATAAATTATAAGGCCCGGAATTAGATTTTTATATTTTAGTCTCAATTCTTCGCTTTTCTTCTAATTTCTTTTTCAAATCTTCGATACTCAATAAAATAACTTCATTGGTTGCTGGCAGTTTGAAATGAGGTTCAAAGTTATGGTCAGCAGCAGCAGAAACAGCATCTTTAATTGCCAGCCAATTCGCAAATGCAAGCATTAGAGGCGGTTCTCCAACAGCTTTACTTTTTCTTACCGCATTTGGATTTGGACAATCAGTTAATAATTGTACTCTGAAATCTGCAGGTATATCTTGTATTGAAGGAATTTTGTATGTATCGGGAGAATGATTAAGCATATGTCCTTTATCATTCCATTTTATTTCTTCCGTAGTGCACCAGCCTAAACCTTGTATAAAACCTCCTTCAACCTGCCCTTTATCAATGCCTTGATTGATGGAATCTCCTGCATCATGTATAATATCTGTTCGTAAATTTTTATGAAAACCAGTTAATGTGTCAACAATAACTTCGCTTACACACATTCCAAAAGAAT
Organism: uncultured Bacteroidota bacterium; assembly: GCA_903889605.1. Classification (GTDB taxonomy): domain Bacteria; phylum Bacteroidota; class Bacteroidia; order 2-12-FULL-35-15; family 2-12-FULL-35-15; genus 2-12-FULL-35-15. The sequence goes on along the minus strand of CAISYK010000121.1, from coordinate 6,122 downwards.
AGTAATTAAAGGGTTTTCCCCAGCCTGTAACCTTGTCCCAGCCAATTTCTGGAGTGCGGTAAAAACCTGATGCGCTCAAACTTACCTGGTTAAAATGAACTATCGGCATTGCATCTGCAAAGGCCATTTTGTGATGCGGCAATAGCTTATCAGAAATGTAATCGTTTTCAAAAACAATATTTTCCGGTAAGGATTGTTTTTCAGGTCTTTGCTTTGAAAATTCAACAGCCATGACTTGTGATATACGGCTTTTAAGTTTATCAACTGCATTTTTCACAGCCATGCCGTTAAGGTCAGTTCCAGAAGAAGCGGCCGTAGGTGAAGTGTTAGGAATCTTTGAGGTGTTTGCGGCGTTTACTTTTATTTTATTTAAGCTTACACCAAGTTCAGCGGCAGCAATCTGCATAATTTTTGTATTTAACCCCTGCCCCATTTCAGTGCCGCCATGATTCACAAGTATGCTTCCATCTGTATAAATATTCACTAATGCTCCGGCTTGGTTAAGAAAAGTTGTCGTAAAGGAAATACCGAACTTTACAGGTGTAAGCGCAATTCCTTTTTTGTAAAACTCGTTGGAAGCATTAAATTCATCTACAGCTTTTCTCCGGTTACGATAATCCGAAGAAGCCATCAATTTGTCGTAAATAATGTGCAGACGATTTAATTCTACTTTTTGTCCGTAATGAGTAATATTATCTTTATCAATTCCATAAAAATTAAGTTTCCGGATATCAGCAGCATCTTTTTTGAGGAAACGAGAAATGCGGTCAATCACAGATTCCATCGCCGCCATGCCCTGAGGTCCGCCGAATCCTCGGAAAGCTGTATTAGAAGGGAGGTTTGTTTTGTATACTTTACCCGTCACATGAATATTAGGAATATAATAACTGCTGTCAGCATGTAGCATAGCGCGCTCCAGTATAGCCAAACTTAAATCGGCCGCACAGCCTCCATTTGCATTCTGTTCAACTTTCAGTGCTGAAATTTTTCCCTCGGTGTCAAAACCAACTTCGTAACGGATAAGATAAGGGTGCCGTTTACCTGTCATTATCTGATCGGCATCCCTGAAAAGACGTATTTTTACAGGCCTTTTAGCTGCATTACAAAGCAAAGCCGACCATGCTGCAACCCAATTAGCCTGTGTTTCTTTGCCGCCAAATCCACCGCCCATTCTGCGCATCTCTACTACCACTTCATTTTTTGAAATACCAAGAACTTCGGCTATTATTGACTGTGTTTCTGAAGGGTTTTGTGTGGAGCAGTATGCATTTATTTCCTCCTGTTCGCCTGGTATGCAAAGGCAGGATTGTGTTTCCAAATACCAATGTTCCTGAGCTCCTGTTTCGAGCTCGCCTTCTAAAACGTGCAAAGCTGTTTTTAGAGCTCCATCTGCATCACCGCGCTGCATGGTTCGTGCAGGACTTAATAATAAATTCTTTTCTATAGCTGTCCTGATATCTAAAACGGCTTCTAATGGTTCATATTCGATAACTATTAATTTTTCAGCTGCAATCGCTATTTCTTCAGATTCAGCTGCAATAAGCACTATTGCTTGTCCAACACATAATACTTCGTCATCAGCAAGGCAAACTTCATCATGAATAACAGGCCCCATTTGGTTTTTTCCAGGAATATCTTTGCTGCAAAGAACTGCATGAACCCCCTTCAGTTTTTTTGCTTCCGATAAATTCAGTGATATTATTTTGGCATGAGCATGTGAGCTGTAAACAACCCTTCCGATAAGGAGCTGGGAATTAACCTGAATATCATCAATATAAACGGATTCACCGCTTACATGCTTTACTGCACTTTCGTGAGGAATTGAGTTATTCATATTATTCGGATTAATTATTTTAGTCTCCCTTCCATAATTGGATGTACCTTTTTCGGGATACCAAAGGTAATGATTTATAGAATCAGAAATAGGCAGGATTTTTTCAAAAATCAAATAATTCATTGTATTCGGTGTCCTCTTATCAAAATATGAAAGAAGATGTGAAACGGCACTCAAGCAAAGCTTTCGAACCTGTGGGCTGTATTTCCTCCCCTTAGGGGAGGTTAGGAGGGGCTTCTTACTTTACCAGAGTCACAATCCCTTTATAATTATGTTTACGCTTTTTATAATCAGTAATCTTAATTGAATAAATATAGACATCCTGCTGAGAAATTTCAGTCCCATGATTTGAACTGCCATCCCAAGGTCTGTTAATATCATCAGTATAGAAAATCAAATTTCCCCAGCGGTCAAATATCATCATTTCATATTTACTGATAAAAATGCCTTTGCCGCTGAAAGTTTCGTTTATCCCGTCATCATTAGGCGAAAATGTATTAGGAATATAAAATAAAAATTCAGGTTCAATGATTATGGTATGATAAGCAGTATCAACACAATTGAATTGAGTAGTTGTAATTAATGTTATTTGGTATGTCCCGGTATCAGCATAGGTATGAGTTAATTGATTAATTGCATAAGCAGTATCTGAACCATCGCCAAAATTCCAATTCCAAAAATCAGCACCTGCCGACAAATCTGTAATTGAAATAACAGGGTCTGAAATAGATGCTGTTTCCGGCTGAACTGAAAAAACTGCATTAGGATTTGGATAAACTGTAATATAATTATTTTTAGATAAAGTGCTTATACAGCCGCTGTCGGATACAACAGTTAAAGAAACATTGAAAAAATTAGCGGCATATACCGAATCATTTGAGTAACAATATTCAGGATTCTGTGAATTACTTGAACCGGTGCCGCTGCCGAAATTCCACGATACCGCAGCATTTACTCCGGATGTTATGGAAGATAAATTTTGAAAACTTACGCACAAAGTCTCGCATCCTGATGTGTCGCTTACAGTAAAATTTACTGCAGGATTGGGATTAACGATAACTGTTTTACTTATTGAATCCTTACAGCCAAAATTGGAAACAACTAATAATTGGACTGAATAAGCCCCACCTGCGGCATACAAATGAGATGTATCTTGATTATTAAAAACAGGGCTGCCGTCACCAAAATTCCAAGCCCAGGATTGTATTGTATCTGTTATTAGGATGCTTGATAAATCATTAAATGGAACTAAGCTGCCGTCACAAACATTTATTTTATTGAATTGCGCTGCTGGCATAGGATGTACCACGACATTTTTTGTTATAGAGCCCAGACAGCCATTGCTTGTAGTTACAATTAATGAAACAGCAAATGTTCCAGGCGCGGAATAATTATGACTCGGATTTTGACCTGATGCTGTTGGACTGCCATCACCAAAATTCCAGGTTCTGCCTGCAATAACACCGCTTGCTGCAATAGATGAATCATTAAAATTCATTGCTTGATCTAAACATACATTAGTAAAACTAAAATTGGCTGTTGGCATAGGAAATACTATAATTGAATCCTGCAGAGTATCCGAACACCCAAGGTTGGATGAATAAGTAATCAAAGTAAGCTGATAACTTCCCGGATTTGCATACTGATGGCCAGGACTCCAAACTGTCGTGTTTAAAACAGAGCCGTCGCCGAAATTCCATGACCAAGCTGCTGTATTTCCCATAGTGGGATTAGTAGAGGAATTGAAAAACAACGCTGAATCAAATAAACATGTATTACTGAATGAGCATACTGAGCTGGGAGCATCAAAAGCTTTTACCGAGTTAATTGCGGCATTTGTACAGCCATCAATAGTTGTTGTTACTAATGTTACAGAATATACTGCTGACCCTGGATAATAATGATTTGGATTCTGCAGGCTGCTTGTAGGACCCAAATCGCCAAATACCCATAAATAAGATGCTATTGAGGTTGAGTTATCTACAAAGGATGTATCGTTAAATTGGATAGTGTCCCCAAAACAGATATTATTAAAAGTGAATCCCGTTACAGGGTTATAAAAAACCTGGACAGGTTTTGTAATTGTATCTGCACAGCCAAGGCTGTTATTTGCAATTAAGGTAACATTGTAGGTTCCTGAATTAGCATAAATGTGAGAAGGGCTTGTAGTATTATTTAAAGGACTAGCATCACCAAAATCCCATAACCGCGAGCTTATGGTTCCCATCGCAGTAAAGGTACTATCGGTAAATTGTGTTGAATTGTTCCGGCAAACACTTGTATTATTAAAATTAGAAATTGGATTTGGATGAACTATAACTGTTTTTGTAATTGAATCTGAACATCCGAAATTAGAAATAACTAAAAGCTGGACTGTATACAAACCTGGCGCAGAATAAGGATGTGAGGCCGTCGGGTTATTATAAATGGGTGTCCCGTCACCAAAGTTCCATCCCCTGGTTTGTATAATATCAGGTGAAGGTATTGCTGATAAATCAGTGAAGTGAACGCTCGTTCCATCACAAACATCTGCAGTGCTGTACTGGGCAATTGGCAGGCTGTGCACTGTTGTTGTTTTTGTAATTGTATCTTTACAACCACTGCCCGATGTTACAATTAATGAAACAAAGTACGTTCCTGTACCTGCATAAGAATGAGTTGGGTTCTGGACTATGCTATGCGGGGTGCCGTCACCAAAATCCCATGACCTGTCTGTAATGATACCGCCAGACACAGTTGATGAGTCGCTGAAACTGATGGAATGATTTAAGCAGGCATTCGTGAAGCCAAAATCTGCTGTAGGCAAACAATTAACAATTACCGTTTTTGTCACTGAATCCTTACATCCAGTGCTGCCGGTTACTACCAGTTTGCAGTTAAAAGTTCCGCAGGTTGTATAATTATGACTTGGATTTTGAAGCGCTGAAGTGCCTGAATCGCCGAAATTCCAGCTCCAGCTGGTATTATTGGTTGATAAATCACTAAACTGTATAGGTGCTGTGTTAAAACAAACAGAATTTGAACTAAAGTTTGCTGAAATAGGTGTTCCTGAACAAGGGTTATTAAGTGCAACAGAGCACAAGCCCATCAGACTGCCGTTAGTTCCTCCACCTCCTGGACCTGAAATGGTAACCTGGGTATAAGGTATTGTAGAATTAAGTGTAATGATTCCAGCACCAAGCGGGCCGTTTGGAGTTGAAAACACATTTCCTGACTGAATATAAGGGCAAGTCCCGCACGACTGAGTGCTGGTTAAGACACCATTATTTACTGAAAATGTAAAATCTTCGCCAAAATTTGATGCATTTATAGCAACTTCAAGATTATTGACCGGCGTAGAAAAAGTAAAAGTCTGACTAAATGGTCCATTCTGACCTATCCATGATGGGCCGGCATCTATTCCGCAGTATGTACCAACAGAGCCATAAGATTGAACATCGCCTGTAAAGGTTTCCGAAACATTAATGCCGTTTACCACCGAAGGAAATACGCTGACAGGTGAACAGGTGCATTGACTGTATGATTTTAGATTAACAAATAAAATCAAAAACAAAAAAGCTGCTGCCGGCAAAGCGGAAACTTTTTTGAATGAAATTTTATCGCATCTGAATAAATTCATAGATATTATTCTTTTTTCTAAAAAGCAAATGGTTCAATTTTTTTTGTAATTGTTTTAACTTTTTATATTCGTTTCGCTCCAAAATTTCATCAGTAAATTTTTGGCTGCAATTGTTCTGAACTCCGCGCTTGACCTTGCATCCGAAATAGGTGTAAAATCTTCAGAAATCAATACCATTGCTATTTCAACATTTGCCCTGTCCCATAATTTTCCAGTTAACATCTGCTCAGCTTTTGCAGCCCGCTTTGTCACTGCTGCCATTCCCCCGTATGCAAGAGTTATTGCTTCAATAATATTATTATTTAATGTTATGCTGAAACCGCCGCTCACAGTTGATATATCAAGGTCTTTACGTTTTGATACTTTGTAAAATTTTACGATTGTTTTTTCCGATGGTGTCGGAATTATTATGGCTGTAATTATTTCGTCAGATCTGCGTTCTGTTTTGCGGTAGCCAAGAATATAATTATTCATATTTATTCTTCGATCTCCCTTAATACTCTGCAGAATAATTTCTGCATTATATGCCATTAACGTTGGCAAGGTATCTCCAATTGGTGAACTAGACCCAATATTGCCGCCAAAGGTTGCACGCGACCTGATTTGACGGGAGCCAAATACAGTAAATGTTTTATGTAAAGCCGGCAGTATATTTTCAGTAATTTTTTT
>CAISYK010000120.1 GCA_903889605.1 uncultured Bacteroidota bacterium | reverse complement strand
CCAGGATGCTTGCCGGGCAACTGCTGTGCATTGACTGCCATGGGAGCAGCAATAACCAGCGCAAGAGCCGCAATTGCCTTCACGGAGAGTAATTTCATGAAAAATTCCTTATCTAAGGGGAATAATATGGTTTGCTAAAAGGCCGTCGTTATTTTTTAGATTCTTATTAAAAACAATATTTTTGGAAGGCGGAATAAATGTATGCTGGGCAGGATGGATTTTTGCAGGCGCATAATTAGCCACAAAACCGCCCAAATCCGGTACAATTACACAATCATGCTCGTATAACAGTTCACTTATATGTTTATCTACTTTTATCAAAACTTTTAAAAAATATTTTTATGTTTTTGTACTCAAAATTGTTCTGAGAATATCTATTGGCGCTTACTGCCGTTAGTAATTCGTCTTTATTCGTAAACCGCCTAAGTTTAATATAACCTAAATGAGGCAAAATTAAAATCCTCAGCGATTGACAAATTTACAAAAAAATTGTCAGTTTCTTAAGGTCATCCGGCACATCTACTGCAATACTCTCAAAATCAGTTATTTTAGTTTTAATTTTATATCCATTTTGGATCCAGCGAAGCTGTTCCAATCCTTCAGCAAGCTCTAGGGATGATTGTTTCAATTCCGTAATTTCTGCTAATATTTTTGCCGTGTATGCATAAATGCCGATATGTTTATAAAAAGTATGATAATTCAGCCATTGGGCCAGCACTTTTCCGCGCAGGTGAGGTATAGTCTGCCTGCTGAAATATACTGCATCTCCGCTATTATTCAAGACTACTTTAGGCGTATTGAAATTTAACAATTCCTCATTGCTGTATATTTTTTTTACTAGTGTGGCAATCTGCACGTCATCACTATCAAAACATGAAGCCGTCAAATCAATTTGTTCAGGATGAATAAAAGGTTCATCCCCCTGAATATTTATTATTATATCCGCTGAAGCAGAAAATTTTTGCATGGCCTCAAAACACCTGTCTGTACCGCTTTGATGGCTTTCTTTAGTCATAATTGCTTTCCCGCCAAAAGCGGTTACATGTTTTTCGATACGCACATCATCTGTGGCAACTATCACATCGGATAAAGATTTTGATTTTTCAGCCTGTTCATAAACACGCTGTATCATTGATTTACCTGCAATATCGGCCAAAGGTTTGCCTGGAAAACGAGTAGACGCATAACGAGCAGGAATAATTCCAACTATTTTCATTTGATTTTATTTATTTTCTTAAATCCGAACTATATTTTTCCTTTTGAATTTTAATATTTTTTTCTTCAAAAAACGATTTACAAGTATAAAATTCATTTGGGCGTTTCCCTTTCCTAAAAAAGGAAAGGGGCGGGCTTTACGCTGCAATCTTTTCTTAAAAAAGAAATGGATTTACGCTTCAATCCCTTACGCAGCATCCGGAATGAAAAACTTTATTTATATAAATATATTTCCAACTAAATCGCTATCTATGGTCAACTAATCAGCCTGACAATTCAGGCAGAAAATCCTTTTATTAATTTGATAATTAATTACCAACAATTTCAAATTGATTTTCTTTTGCATGTCCGGCAAACTGAAATTTCATAAATAACGTTAATTCTGCACGAAAATACTCATTTAAATTAATTCACATATAGAAGGCCTTTCATAGCGAATTTTCTAAAATTAAAAAGATGTTTGTTTTTACGTTTGCAGAATTAATATTCTGTAAAAAACTGTCATGATTACTTTTATTTTAAAAAAAATGCAGGTATCTTTATATTTAAATATAAAATAAATAATGCAATTTAAAACACGACATGCGGTATTATATGCTGCAATAATAAGCCTTGCGGTATTAATGACATCTTTTAGTCCTAAACCACCCGAAACCGCCTACAACTCTAAGGAGCTGCTCAATAATGTATTAAGCGCTATTGCAAATACAAAGACCTTACGCTATAACTTAATTTGTGATGAGCGGATTAACGGCAAAATGCTGCACACCGAATCGAAAGTAAAACTACAGGTTTCGCCGCGTAAATTGTACCTGTTTTTAAACGGACCTGAAGTATTATATTTACAAGGTTTAAATAATGGAAATGCCTTGGTAAACCCAGCGGCTTTTCCTTACATAAATCTTAACCTGGATCCTTATGGTTCATTAATGCGTAAAGACCAGCATCATACCATTAATGAAATGGGACTTCAATACCTTTCAGATATTATAAAAGACGGAATACGAAGAGCCGGAGATAAGCTTGATAAATATTTTGTTATTATTGGTGAAGAAAAACTCAATGGGCGTTTATGTTATAAACTTTCCATCGCTTTTCCCGACTTCGCATGGAAACCTTACACAGTAAAAAAAGACGAAGATATAACTGCAATAGCTCGAAAACATTGTGCAAGCGAATACATGATACTTGAAAACAACCCCAAAGCTGCTTGGTACACCGATGTAAAAGAAGGCGAGATCATTCAAGTTCCTGATGCCTATGCTAAACTTACTTTGCTGTTCGTAGATAAAGAATTTTTATTGCCGGTTAGCAGTAAAGTATATGATGATAAAGGGCTTTTCGAAACTTATGAATACCAAAATCTACAGGTAAATCCAACAATAGCCCCTGAAGAATTTACTAAAGATTATAAAGATTATAAATTTTAATCAGGACAAAGTAATGATTATTTATTTATATTTAAGGACACATTTTTCCATTTAGTAACATATTATGAGAACGAAAATAAACTATACATTAATATCCATCACAACAATATGCATCTGCTTAGTTTTAGCTTCATTCAGCTATAAACAGAAGAAAACAGCAATGGGCTCCCTCGAAATGCTTAATGATATATTAAAATCCATATCAAATGTAAAAACTCTGCGCTATGATCTGCAGCGCAATGAGAGGGTGAAAGGCAAAATGAATTACACCGAATCTAAAGTAAAACTGCAGGTTTCACCTCGTAAATTATATATATCTATCCTCGGACAGGAAGTGCTGTGGACACAAGGTACAAACAATGGAAACGCTTTAATAAACCCCGGAACATTCCCTTATATGAACCTTAACCTGGATCCCATGGGGTCGCTGATGCGTAAAAACCAGCATCATACTATCTACGAATTGGGAATGGACTACCTGGCAGAAATCTTAAGAGACGGAATGAAACATTACGGCGACCAGCTTAATAAGCATTTTGTTATTATGGGAGAAGAGAAATACATGGGAGTAAATTGTTATAAACTTTCAGTTGCTTTTCCTGATTTCAGCTGGGAACCATACACAGTAAAAAAAGACGAATCAATCGTTACAATTGCCGCCAAACTTCATGTCAGCGAGTTTATGATTTTGGAAAAAAACGCCAAATACAGCTGGTATAATGATATAACTGCAGGACAGATTATTCAAGTCCCAAATGCTTATGCAAAACTTTTTTTATTAATGATTGACAAAGAAAGAATGCTGCCGATAAGCGAGAAAATATTTGATGATAAAGGGCTTTTCGAAACTTACGAATTCTATAATTTGCAGGTAAATTCTGCTATCGCTCCTGAAGAGTTTACTGAAGATTACAAGGATTATCATTTTTAAAATTGAAAGAGCAGGACATTCCCTTAGGCATTGAAATTAAAAGATGACAGGGAACAGATAACAAATAAAAAAACGAATTTACTACTCTATGTTTGCAGCTTTTCAAAATGCAGATTCGTAAATTCTTAAGGTTCATTATCTGCAATTTTTTAACTTGTTTTAATCTTGAAAATATTCTCTAAATATTTGCTATTTTTGTAATAATTAAAAATCAGCACACAGCTTTATGTTAAGGCAGGTACAAACACAAAAATTGCTTCAAAAGCTCTCTCCTCAGCAAATTCAGTTAATGAAATTGCTGCAGCTGCCTACTATTGCTTTAGAACAAAGGATCAAAGAGGAAATGGAAATTAATCCTGCCTTGGAAGAGGGTGCCGAAGGGGATGAGGAAACCAGCAATGATTTTGAAGAGGAGAATTATGATGACTCTCCAAAAAGCGAAGACAATCAGCGTGATGATTTCAGCATAAGCGATTATATGGATGAAGACGAAGGCTCATCATACAAACTTAAAGCAAACAATATAAGTCCTGACGAAGAACGAAAAGAAATCCCTTTTTCTGTAGGTGTTTCTTTCCAGGATATGCTGGACAGTCAGCTTGGTTTGAAAGAACTCGATGACAGGCAATATCAAATTGCCGATTACCTTATCGGCAACTTAGATGACGACGGTTATCTGCGCAGAGATATAGGATCCATAGTTGATGATATTGCATTTTCACAAAACATAAGCACTACAGAAGCTGAATTAAATGACTTGCTGAAAGTTATACAGGAATTTGACCCTGCAGGTATCGGCGCCCGCGACTTACGTGAATGTTTACTTATTCAGCTGCAGCGCAAAACTCCCCGCACAAAAATTATTGAACTCGCCATTAAGGTGGTGGACGAGCAAATGGATGAATTCTCCAAAAAACATTATGACAGAATTTTAAAAAAGCTTGAGATTGAGGATGATTCACTTAAAGAGGTAATCCACGAAATCTTAAAATTGAATCCTCGCCCAGGCAATTCAGTGGCCGATGGTCAAAAAAGCTTTCAGCAGGTAATTGCCGACTTTACACTTACCAATGAAGATGGTGAATTAATACTTACGCTTAACTCACGCAATGCTCCCGACCTGCGTGTAAGTAAAGTATACAGCCAAATGCTTGAAGAATATTCAAAAGAAAAGAACAAAACCGGTAAAGAAGCATCTATGTTTGTGAAGCAAAAGCTGGATGGCGCAAGATGGTTTATTGATGCCATTCAGCAGCGAAGCTACACATTGCTTTATACTATGAATGCTATTGTGGATTATCAGCGTGAATATTTTTTAGAAGGAGATGAAACCCTTTTAAAACCGATGATATTAAAAGATATTGCGGAAAAAGTAGGATTGGATATTTCCACAATTTCCAGAGTTGCTAACAGTAAATATGTTCAAACTTCCTTCGGCACTTTTCTATTGAAATCTTTTTTCAGTGAATCGCTATCAACTGACAGCGGTGAAGAAGTGTCAACACGCGAAGTAAAAAAAATATTAAAAGACTGCATTGAAGCCGAAGGGAAAAAGAAGCCTCTGACTGACGATAAATTAACAAAAATATTAAAAGAAAAAGGCTATAATATTGCCCGCAGAACAATTGCAAAATATCGTGAACAGTTGGATATACCTGTTGCCCGTTTAAGAAAAGAGCTGTAATTTTATCCAAATACTTTCCCAAACAATCATGACTTCACCATGCATTCATACATTTGCCTGCTGTTAAATTGTTAAATTACTAATTACTTAATATTTATTTTGGAAACCCGCCTTGCTAAACTTATTTCATTTCTGTTTCATCCTTTATTGATGCCTACATATGGTTTTGCAGTTGTTTTTTTTTCGAACAACTATATTTCCACCTTTACCTCTCTAAATTTAAAATTAGTAATTCTCTGTATTACTTTTATTTTTACATTTTTGCTTCCTGCATCAAATGTCCTTATTTTACTTAAGATCGGGCATATTAAAAGCTTGCGCATGGAAACACTCAATGAACGTATTGTTCCTTATATAGGTGCCGCATTTTATTATTTTGTATTATTCTATTTGTTTTATAATGCAGAATTTCCAAACATTTTTAAAATACTTATTTTAGGCGCGGCGGTTTCTATACTGCTTACAGTTTTCATCAGCTTTAAATGGAAAATAAGTGCGCATACTATTGGTATCGGAGGTATTGCCGGCGCGTCACTTGGTATTATTTACAGGCTGCAGCTGGATATGCAGTTTATTTTAATGCTCTCCCTTTTGTTTTCCGGTATTGTTGGGTATGCCCGTCTGAAACTTAATGCCCATAATCCGGCGCAAGTCTATTCAGGTTTTGTTCTTGGCTTTTTCACTGAATTGCTTATAATGATTTTTTATTAATATGTTTTCGAATTAATAACCGATATTACGCCATAAGCCCGAAGGACTTAAATTTGAATAGCTCCGTATGGAATACGGAGTGAAAAATCAGCAATGAATAACAACTCTGAAAGAGTTGACCCCTTTCTGGGTTCTTAGTTTGAACCTGCATTTGAACCATAGGTTTCACCTATGGTTATTCATATTAAAATCCCTTCAGGATTTTCTTGCGGAACATCAGTTAATAATAAATATAAAACCGTTCTAAAGCTTTTTAATAGGGCAGGCTTTACACTGCAATATTTTCTAAAAAAAGAAAAGGAATTCCGCTGCTAGGCTGCGTTAGGGATTGCAGCGAAAATCCTTTTTGTCCCGCAGGGCAAAAAGATTGCAGCGGAAAGCCCGCCTCTTTCTTTTTTAAGAAAGAGGAACGCCCAAAATATTCGACTTCAGCCTGATTATTTTGTTTTTATTGCCATAACTCAGGTTATTATTATTTTCTTTCAATAACTTTACCAAACAAAAAAATAAAACATGTTAAAAGTAGGAAGTTTGTATGCAGGGATAGGAGGCATTTGCCAGGGATTTATAAAAGCCAAAACAAAATTGGTCTGGGCTAATGAATTTGATAAAAATGCTTGTATTACTTATAGGTCGAATTTCAAACACACTTTATATGAAGAGGATATTTGGAAATTAGATCCGCATAAATTAGAAAAAGTTGATATCCTCGCAGGCGGATTTCCTTGCCAGCCATTTTCAGTTGCCGGCTATAGGAAAGGCTTTAATGACGAGAGAGGGAACCATTTTTATAGAATCCTTGAATATATTAATGCGCTGGATAAACCCAAGGCAGTATTTCTTGAAAATGTAAAAAACCTGAAGAGTCATGATAAAGGAAAAACTTTCAGAATAATTGAAGAGGCTATGCAGGCAAATGGATACTCTTTCCAGGCAGAAGTATTAAATTCTAAAGATTTTGGAAATATTCCGCAGAATAGGGAACGAATTTATGTGGTTTGTTTTAGAAATGAAAAAGACGGCTCAAATTTATACAAAGACAATTTTAAATTTCCTAAACCAATTGCTCTGACTAAAACAATAGCAGATATAATTGATACGAAGAAAACTGACGATAGATTTTACTACAAAAAAGATAAATATATGTATCAGGAGTTATTTAAATCAATGAAACGAAAGGATACTGTTTATCAGTGGCGGAGACTATATGTAAGGGAAAATAAAAGTAATGTATGCCCGACATTAACAGCTAATATGGGTACAGGCGGACACAATGTCCCTTTAATTTTAACTGATTACGGTATAAGAAAATTAACTCCGCGTGAATGCTTTTCATTTCAAGGTTATCCCGATAATTTCGTATTGCCCGAAAATATGGGAAATTCTCAGCTTTATAAACAAGCAGGAAATTCGGTTACTGTTCCTGTGATTGAAAGAATTGCAAAAAATATCATTTCTGCTTTATACAGGCCTGCTGAAAAAGAGAAGAATTGAAATGCTAAACTGTTGATGAATACAATCGTTTAGTGTAATTTACTTTTTTCGTTTTCTCGGAATCATCAAATAATAAACTCATTAATTTTTGAACCTGGCAGGAAATCACCTGCTCACACATAATAATTGTCTGCAATTAATGGAATTCCTGAAACAGCACCTGTTATATGTATTCAACCGACGCATATAAACCTATAGGAAAATTAAATGTTATTCATTAACTTTACTATTATGAAAACTTGTTTGTCTTGTGTTCTAAAGCAGATCCTGCACTTCCCAGAAAGTCATTAAGCCTCGATATTATAAATGCAGCCTCGTACTATCTTTAAATCATTGATTTCTGCCGCACTTTTAGGTATTTCAGAATATATGACAACAAAAAAACCGGCCTCAGATATTTCAATATTTTCAGGCAAAAGACTGAAATGCGGACACAATCAAATCTCTGCGGCAGTTTATAAATTTCAATTGAGGATTAATAAAAATGGCGGATAATCATTCCAAAGAAATAAGAAGTTTTAATATGAGCAGGATTAAATCCAAAAACACTGCTCCGGAATTAATTGTGCGTAAATTTCTATTTTCCGAAGGCTTTAGATATCGATTACATGATAAAAAGCTGAACGGAAAGCCTGATATTATTCTGCCGAAGTATAAAACCTTAATCTTTGTTCATGGATGTTTTTGGCATTGTCATAAGGACTGCAAACGTTCTGCTTTGCCTAAATCAAGAAAAGAGTATTGGATTCCAAAACTTGAAAGAAACGCCTCTAATGATTTAAAAAACATCAAATTATTGAAAAGCAGCGGATGGCACTGCATAGTTGTATGGGAATGCAGTTTAAAGAAAATGAAGAGAGAAAAAGAACTAGGCAAATTAAAAAAAAAGATATTAGGCTTTAAAGTATAATAACATTTGCAATATGCCGCTTGTCTGGATTTGTAATCCCACTAATATTTATTTCAAATTAAAATTACAACTGCCTGCTGGTCTGAGTTGGAAATTCCGGCCAGCTAAAATTATGTGTGAACTGTAATTTTAGCTGCACAAAACCTCATTGAACCGTTTAAAATCTCGTCAGGATATTGTCTATGTTTTAATTTATATCTGGAATAAATATAAATAATTCAGCTTGTGTAACAAAAGTCACTGTGCTGAGAAATTTATCAGCCTACCTTTGTGTTATCAAATTAATAACATCAAACATGGAAATCAAACAATTCGAAGATAAAAACTTATCCCAATACTCGTATGCTGTTGTCAGCAATGGGGAAATGGCATTAATTGATCCGGCAAGAAATCCACAGGAATATTATGATTTTGCAAAACAACAAAATGCTGAAATCACAGCAGTAATTGAAACACATACACATTCTGATTTTGTGAGCAGCCATTTGGAAATCCACCACAATACAGGAGCTGTTATTTATGCCAGCAAATTTTCTGGTGCAGAATATCCTCATCAAACTTTTGATGACGGCGACGCACTTGTTTTGGGCACAATATCTCTAAAGTCACTAAATACTCCAGGGCATTCTCCCGACAGCATCTGCATTACTGCAATTGATGAAAACGGAAAAGAAAAAGCTGTATTTACGGGGGACACACTATTTATTGGTGATTGCGGCAGACCTGATCTTAAAGATCGTGCAGGCGTCATTACCTCTGTAAGTACTGATTTTGCAAAGCAAATGTTTAATTCACTCCGCGGCAAATTAATGACTTTGCTTGATGATGTTCTGGTTTATCCCGCACATGGCGCCGGAAGCTTATCCGGAAAGAGCATAAGCGAAAAAAACAGCAGTACACTTGGTGCAGAAAAAATCAGTAATTGGTGCTTACAAAATTTGAGTGAAAAAGATTTTGTAAAAGAACTATTGACTGATCAGCCATTTTTTCCAAAATATTTTTCGTTTGATGCCGGATTAAACAAAAAAGGTGCGGAGTCCTTTGTCGAAAGCATTGCCAAAGTTGAGAAAAGAGACCCCGTTGTCTGCAAAGGCTGCGCAAATTCACTTAATCCAAAAGTTTTTATTATTGATACAAGGCCGCAGGAACAATTCAAAAAAGCACATTTAATAAATGCGGTTAACCTTATGAACAATGTTAAGTTTGAAACATGGCTGGGAAGCATTGTAAACCCAGAAGAGAAATTTTATTTAATTGCTGAAAATGAAACTGTATTAAATCAATTGATTGAACGTACGGCCAAAATTGGTTATGAAAAACAAATTGAATTGGCTTTTCTTTCAGAATATGGAAATACAGTAATGAAACCTTTTGACAGCTCACAATTACAATACAATGAAGATTCTTATACCATAATTGATGTTCGGAATGATTCGGAATTTAAAACACAAAAAACATTTGCAAATTCAATTAATATCCCCTTGCACGAACTAAGAGAACGCGTCACTGAAATACCTGTAAATAAACCAATACTAGTGCTTTGTGCGGCTGGATACCGCAGCGCTGCCGGGAGCAGCATCATCAAATCCAAACTTGGAGAAGCTGTGCAGGTATTTGATTTAGGAGAAGCTGTAAAAAATTTCAAACATGAACTTCAGAAACAAATATAAACTAATATAATAGGAATAATTGTTGGCGCAATCGGCGGTTATATCTATTACTCTTTTGTCGGCT
>CAISYK010000119.1 GCA_903889605.1 uncultured Bacteroidota bacterium | reverse complement strand
TTTTTTTTTCGCTTCTTCAATACTCTTTATTTTTCCAGTATTTATGATTAGCCCTTTCCATGCATCCAACACGAATTCTGTTTCTTTTTCATTACCGGCCTTAAAGTTATCGATGTATTGGCTGTAAATTGATAAAAGCAGATCAGGTCTGTTGTATTTATCAAAATTGTAAGGCTGACTAAGAACTTTTTCAAGCTCATCTTTTGATCCTTTTTCAGCGATTCTCTCAAGCTCGCCTATTTTAGCTTTAATTTCAGCTATTTTCGGATTGAACTCAGCAAGCCTTTTTTCTATACTCGAGATCCGCATTGAATAATCAGAATCAGTAAATATTTTTTTGCATACCGTAATGATTTCTTCCATTGTTTGAATATCGCTGAAATGCATTGCTGCATCGAAAAACGTTGTAAACTCGCTGAATTTAGCGGTCTTCTCCCATCCGTCCATATTCTCTTTAGAAACGCTGAGAACCACTGATTTATAAAGCTGCAGATAATATTTATAATCAGTTTCATTAACAAATTGAAGATTTGAATTAAATCTGAGGTTATTCAAATAATTCAGGTTAGCGTCCAGTGCTGCAGCTGCCAGTTTATTTTCTAATCCATTTTTGCCGTTTTCACGTTTTTCTAATTCTTTTATTGCTCCCTCTAAATAACCTTTGATACTATGAAAATACATACTTACAGGGTATTCTGTAATAAATGATTTTGCAGATTCAATTATCTCCTCCGGTTTTTTTAAAGAATTAAATGCAAGGCAGTCATAAAACGACATCATCTCTCCCAAACTAACGTTTGATCCTTCTCCATAAAGTTTCTTTTTGAGGTCTAATTTCATATTTCTCAATGTATTGTTGAACGATAAAATTTGTTTAAATTTATAAGAAATCAGCATTGTACTCCATACTTTTGAGATTTCCATTCCAAACTTATCACTTTGCGGATCAAGTGCGCTGATTGAGTTCCTAATTTCTTCAGCAATCAATAGTTCCCTGCTATTTTCAGCTTGTTTCAGCCATTCCCTTAATTCATCTAATTTATTTTTAGCAAAACGAAACTTCGGAAATGTCATAATCGTTTTTTCAAGAAGTTCCTGAGCATCGGCCGTCATTCCCTGATCCTGTAATTCAACAGCATTGGAGTAGTTGACAACTGCCGTAAACTCAACTTCTTCATTCGCTTTGTAAAGCCCGCTCAAATTAGGACTATATGGAACATTCAGGTTTTTTGAAAGCAGTGCTGCAAGCTGCTGATGAAGCGAAAAAAAACTATTCTTGCTGCCTGTTACTTGTTCTGCTGATATAATTGCGCCTGTCTGAACATCTATCAATCGCGCATCAATACGAATTATGTTATCCAGAAGGTAAAACGAACCTGTAAGTATATTCTGTGCTCCAAGGCCTTTACCAAGCTTTTGAGCAGTTGCAGGATCAAAATATTTGGATTGTCCCAGTTTAATTTCCTGGATCAGCTTTTCTAATTTCTCACGCTCTACTATGTTTACCCCCTTTACTTTAGAGAGGTCTGTAATAAGCATATCGGCAATACCTTTAGATAAGGCATTGTATTTAGCATCTCCGCTGGAATTATCGAAATATGAAATTGCGATTGTTTTGGAATTACCTGTTAAGGCAAAAGCAAAAAAGAGAAAACACACAAACCATTTTTTCATTTAAATTTTTACATTTAGTTTACTAAGTGCCTGTTGAGCAGGCAAAAACCCTGGATTTTTTTCAAGAACCTTTTTGAAAGCTTCAATGGCTTTGCTGTTGTATCCCTTATCCATAAAGTCAAGTCCATCAGAATAAAGCAATGAATTTTCAAAGGAAAGCGACTCTTTGGTTTTTGCCTCTGATGCGTCGCCCTGAGAAGAACCTAAATCTGCTGAAGCCATATCAACATTTAATCCGCCGGCAATTTTTATTGCCAGTTTCTTTTCAAGGTCAAAAAAAGTTGGAGAAGCCCCGTCAACACCTTCACTCTTGATGATTTTCCCGGTTTCCACGTCAATGATTCGTGCATCAATCCGCAGACTTCCCATTAATTCAAAAAATGAACCTGTTAAAATATATTGCACGCCTAAAAGTTTTCCCACTTTGGATGCCGTGGAAGCGTCAAATTCTTTTGTATTATTCAGCTTTTGTTCTTTCAATATTTCTTCCATTCTTGCACGTTCAGCAACATTCAGCATTTTTATTTTTGTGAGATCAGAAATTAGCATATCTGCCAAGCCCTTTCGGAGGCGGGAAAGTTCATTATTGTCTGAGCCGTTATCAAAATAAATAACCGCGATGCGTTTGGCATCAGGATTTTGTGTCGCTTCGTTAAGCTTATTTACAATATCCTCCTGCTGTTTTATTACTTTATCATTTGCAGCAGCAGTTTTATCGGCAGTTTGCTCCTGAACATCAGGATTTGATCTAAAAATAAAGTAAACGGATAGTAATCCTGCCAGGATAACAACAGCAATTATTAAAATAAAAAACGGAGACGTTTTTTTAACAGGATCTTTCTTTACTTGCCTGCCGCTTTCAGCTGATGTTTCAGAATAGCTTTGAACAGGAGAAACGAGTTCATTAGGCACATTCCCTTTTAGGTATTCAAGAAAAAACCAATTTGTAAGGCTTGCTAAGGCTGATTGACATGGGGCTATCCATTCACGGGTAGCTTCAGAAAGGTCGTCTTGTGCATGAGCAGCATAGTTTCCATAAGTCTGAATTGTTCCAATAAGAATTCCTATGCGATCAGGGATTATTTTTTTATTTAATAATTCACGGCCGTAATCATTAAGCATCATTTTGCCCTTTGGCTCACCTATTTCTTTAATATAAATAAAGCGGCAGATCGCTTCAGTTGTTCTGCGGGCATTTTGCAGAAAAGTATCAGGATCCTGATCTGCATAACCGAATGATTTTACAAGCATCCGGCTCAAATGAGTCACCTTTTCTTCTAAACTCTCAATCAGGGGATCTTTCTCGTTTTCAGTCATAACGCTTTTGATAGCGTTCAAAGATACAAATTATTAAGTGTATTTTATTTTTTTTATTCCTTCAAATACTGCATGCGTATTCATTAAATCAAAACAAAAAAAGCTGCATAGAAATAAAATGGTAAAAAAACAAACAATTTATATTGATAGATTGTGAAAAGATAATAATAAATGAAAAAATTGGACTTAAACTTTTAAAAAACAATCTGCACTGCTGACGAGTAATAAACAAATACTTAAGTTCAAACTATACTTAACTAATAATATGCATTTTTTATGTACATTTTTGTACCGCAGTTTTCAAAAAAAACTTTACATTTATTGTTTATATTTGCATCAGCGATAATTAAAAAAACTATGCCCTTAATTAAATGTAATTTTGTTCCAAGCGTTTTGTTAGAAAACAAGATTTATTTTTCCGCGGCTGACATTATTGATATTATTGCCAATGGTGCAAAAGCGAATGCCTTTGCAGAAAACTATTCAGAACTTTTTAGAGAGAATGCCGCAATATGAAAAACAATTTCTCTTCCAATTTTTTTCACCATACCCAAAATAAAGCTTCTGCTTTTAACATTATACTGAGGGCAATTATACTGGCGGCATTTATTATACCTAATAATTCATTCGCACAGTCAGCAACTATTGCAAGTCCGAATCCAGCTGTTACTGCATCAAATATTTGTGCAGGTACATTAAAAGTTCCCATATATTATTTTACAATTGCACTGGATGCTACTCCTGCAAACTTAACAGGTTTTACTTTTACTACCACCGGAACGTATGCTGTTTCTGATCTTGGCGTATTTAAATTATGGAATAACACTTCGAATGATTTATCAACAGCTTCACAAGTTGGGATTAATTTAACCCCTGCTGCAGCAGGAGTGCAAACTTTCGCAGCATTTACCAGCACGCTTACAATAAATGCCACGTCTCATTTTTGGGTAACAATGGATGTTGCAGCCACACCTATAAATGACGGGACTATTGCCGTTTCAGCTATTACAACCAGCAGCATCATAACTTCTGCCGGCACTAAATCGGGGACAGCAAACCCTGGGGATACGCAAACATTGAAAATTTCAATATCCACCAATACAGTAACAGCTGCCCAAACTATCTGCACTGGCACTACCCCTGCAGCATTATCAGGCAGCACGCCAACAGGAGGTAACGGCTCATATACTTATTCTTGGGAATCGTCAACCACCAGCAGTACTTTAGGCTTTGCCGCTGCGTCAGGCACAACAACTAATATTGGTTACATTCCAGGCGTTTTAACTGCAACTACGTGGTATCGAAGAACTGTAACATCAGCACCTTGTTCAGATAATGTTTCAACCCCTGTTGAGATAACCGTAAATCCAGTAATCGCAGCAAATACAGTTGGCGCCGCTCAAACTATCTGCACAGGCAGCACACCGACAGCATTAACAGGC
>CAISYK010000118.1 GCA_903889605.1 uncultured Bacteroidota bacterium | reverse complement strand
ATGACAAATGGATCTTTTAATGGAGCGGTAACTGTTTTTATAAGTTTATTTCTTAATACTGCCTTAGTACTTTATTGGCTCAAAAACAATAAAGAGGTTTAGGTTTTATTATTTGTCCAATTTAATTCAATAATATTAAAAGACCCCAAAAGGGTCTTTTTGTGTTGGAGATTATATGAGATTACTTATTTTACCATCTCAATTTTTTTATCATTCATCACAATCTTATTCTTAAGTTGTTCTAGCAGCTCGCGTTTCTCATAAATAGTCCCTTCTTTTAGAAGGTATTTTGCATACGCTCGTATGTCTACTTCTTTTTCCTTTATTTTTTTCTCATCTTTTATTCCAAATACATTAGAGCGTAGTTTATTATGTTTTTCTATTTCTCTATCTATGATATGTCTTGCACCAATTTGGTTGATATCTAGCTTATCTATAATTTCCTCAAGCTGAGTTATGAGATTATCTTCCCTGACGTATGGATTTTTACAGAACATATCATTATGTCTTGTACAACTGTAGTAAATATATGAATGCACGCTACCATCGCTGATATTTTTATGTTTTTCCTGCGCCGTTATACCTGATCCGCATTTTCCGCAGGTCATTAGTTTGGTGAATGTAAAATCATGGTAAAGTTTTTTACTTTTATTTCGTTCCTCCGCCATATTTTCCTGCACTCTTTGAAAAAGTTCTTTAGTTATAATTGGTTGATGTTTGCCCTCATACCAATTACCGCTTCCGCGAGGGTATTCAAATGTTCCGGTATAGAAAGAATTTTTTAATAGATTATATATTGTGCTTAAATTTAGATTTTTGTTGTTTTTTGTCTTGAATTTCATATCATCTCTCAACCAATGATATATCTTTCTACCGCTCCATCTCTCGTATGCCACTTTTTCGAATACTTGTTTAATAATTGGAGCACGAATTGGGTCTACAATTACATAACATTCTCTGCCGATAATTTTCTCATTCGTGTATCCAACAGTAGCCACTGATGGCCACAATCCCATTTCAGCTCGAGTTTTAAGTCCGCGTTTCACATTGATGCTCTTGTTGTCATTTTCAAGCTTTGCTTGTGATCCAAGAATCATTAGTAAAAACTTTTCGTTGGGGGAGTCAGTAAACTTTTGGCTGTATGTTCTAATCTCAACTAATCTCTTTTGATCGATAAGATCAACTATCATTCCGAGATCTCCGCCGTTTCTTGATAATCTATCGGGCGCCCATGTAAGTATTCCATTGAACATTCCTTTCCTAATATCTTCCAGTAATTGAACGAACACTTGTCTTGTGCCGCTTGCTTTAGCAGAATGGCTTTCCTTACGAATTTCTGTCACGTTTAAGCCCTCGCGTTGAGCTAGCTCAAGCATTTCTTTTATTTGTGAGTCTATTGAAAGTGCTTGTAATTCATCCGGCTCACTGCTCTTGCGCGCATATAAGCAGTATTTGATACTTACGCTCTTTTCCGGCTCTCCACGAGCCACTTGTGCCCCTGAGAACCCTTGTGTTGCTTGTTTCATAATATAAATCGTTTATTTTCTTATAATTTCGACCATATACATCAATGACGCGACCCTTTCGTGGAGTCCAGATAGGGTAAGTTGGTAAGAAGTAGATAACTAGACTCTCACTGTTGACAACTAGACTTCGCAAGTCCCCCGATTCAAGCTAAGATACTTCAAATGATAGTTTATTTGTGCTATCATTTAGTCACAACTGAATATTAAAAGTAATCTAAACTAGTAAGTAATTGCTGGCATGATGAAAAAACCGATAAAGGATAAAAAACCCATCATATGGGGTTCACCTTTATCGGTCATATCAGGAAACTGGTATGGGTAGCGCAAGCTATCATCCATGTGGTGGGCTTTTTGTGTCCCCATCCAGGGATCTATTATAAAGGCACAGAACAAAAATTTATGGAAACATTTTTAAAAGTCTGGTCTATTTTATTATTAGTTATAGGTGGTTTAGAAATAATACCCCTTTTAATAGGAGGTAATAACCTTGAATTGGGTCAGGCAGTTACCATAGGTGTACCAATGCTTGTTGAGGCTATATGCGTGTTAGTTTTTGTTAGTAGGAAAAATAAAGAGGATTAATCTTAATAGATATAATGAAAAAAACAATATTTATCACAATTTTATTACTGATTTCATCGACTGGAACTGCACATGCTGGAATACTCGAATGGACGACTACTCAAATAGCATCATCCTCAGACGCATTACAGACACAGATCGCTGATTTAAGAATGCAAAATCTAAATCTGCAGGCACAAATAAATGCAATAAAAAATCAACCAGTAGCACAGGTAACAGATGTTACATCACAAGTAGCGAACACAAACATAAAGATAGACACGATAGAAAAGAGAGTTGGGACAGTAGAGACAAAAGTTGGAGTACTTGAAACAGCAATGAGTTTTTTACAGACAAATGTAATAGACGCACTCGACACGACAATCGGACTACTTAAAAAACTTTTAAAAATATGAAAGAATTTATTTGTACAAAATGTGGTTATGTTGGTAAACCAAAGAGACATATAAAAGGAAGTGTTCTTATCGAAATTTTTTTGTGGCTATTTTTTATTATTTCAATATTCATCAATTTATTTCTATGTGTTTTTTTGATTATTTCCGCAAGCATTTATTCGTACTGGAGATTGAGTGGAGAAAGGGTATGTCTAGACTGTAAAAGCCCCAATATGATTCCGGCCGATTCTCCAATGGGGATAAAATTTATATCAGAGAATAATATTAAACAGTTATGAAAGCTAAGATTATTTGGATATTAATAATTTTTCTATGTTTAGCCTTATTATGGTTCATTCTTTGTACCAAAGATTCCAATCCATCTAATAATTCTGTAGATATAACGAAAGTAAACAATCAGTCTGTTAGTTCAATTACTGAACGTAAGAAAGAATTGGGACTCGATTATGTAATTGTGGTTGACCGTACACCTAAAATGTCTCGACCCGGAAAAAACTTTTCTGCAGTTTTTTCGTCGAATAAACCTGAACCAACAATAGAACAACTAAAAACGTTGGGTGAAATTATTCGTGATGAATACAAAAATGAATCGTTCTTATTTCTTTGGTTTTGGAATGATTCAAAAGCTGCTACAGAGGATACATCAAAGTATGTGAATGTTGACGCAGACACCAAAGAAGGAGATGCAGAATGGGAAATCGTTAAAGACATACAAAGTCATCTGATTATGCAATACAACAAAAATGATGTAACAGGCTTAAACCAATTAAAGATTTATCCAAATGGATTACAAACCACTGAATCCAAAGATATTGTAAAAATAAATTATTAAAACACT
>CAISYK010000117.1 GCA_903889605.1 uncultured Bacteroidota bacterium | reverse complement strand
TTTTTGCGAGGGATCTTGTTATTTTGAGCAATATTTCGATGATTGCCAAGATCCCTTTTGGCAAAAAGCCAACCGGGATGACATTTTAATTTATACTGTCATTAAGAATCCTTCCACTTTTTTGGGAAGGATGAAGATTCTTCTCAAATTATAGAAGATTCTAATGCTAAGAACAAGATCCTTCATCGCCAAAAAAGGCTCTTCAGGATGACAGTATAATTAATTGATAATATATTAATGCCAATCAAGTGTAGAAATAAATGTTGTGTGCGTAGGTCATGCTGAGCCTGTCGAAGTATTTGGGCAAGCCATCGCGCGCCCTTCGACAGGCTCTGGGTGACAACACACGATTTGGGAAAATCCAACCCTTGATTCACATTATTAATTCAAATTTGATGGATTGGCAGCTTATGCAAGATATTAAGCCGGCCTATTCGGCACAAAAAAAGATACCAATAGTGTTAAACCATTGGTATCTTTTTAAGTTATAAAATTTATTTTATTGTTCAATTATTTTCAAAATGCTTGTTTTATTACCGGCGCTAAGCTTAATAAAATAAACACCTGAGGAATAATTTAAACTTTTCGCATTAAAATTATAGGAATAAATACCAGGTTGTTTTGGGCATTTTTCTAAAGTTTGTATTTTCTCCCCAAGTAAATTATATACTTCTAAAAGCACATCACATTTTTCTGTAATGTTCATTTTTATCGTAGTGGATGATGCATAAGGATTTGGAAATACATCCAATAAATCATTAATCTTAAACTGCTCATGCACACTAAGCGTTCCTATGCACGTAGGGTGTATAGAATCCTTCCCGGAAGTAAAGTTCAGGCAATTTACTAATGTTCCTCCGGCAATTGTAAACTCATAAGTTGAGTCCATAAATAAACCCGGAATATCCACAAATAAATCATAATGACCGTCACTTAAATCAGATAAAGAAAATTCACCTGAAATGCCTGTTTTTACTTCCCGCTTTATAATTCCACCCGGTTTCTTTTTTATAATAACATCTATTCCAGGGATAGGATTACTGCGTATACCATGGACGATGTCCAGACTTCCAGCAATTCCGAAGCCAAGATTTAAGTCCAAACTTCCTGAAATTTGCCCTAACCCTACTGAATCTGTATGATATTGCAGGTGAATCTTATTCCCCGTTGAGTTGTGCGAGTTTACGGTATTAATAGTTGGAGCATCATTTCCATTGGTGGTGTCCCCCCAATAGGTTGTCAAAGCATTTGAATAAATAGATAAATCAGGGCGAATGGATACTCTATACTGACCATAAGGTATACTGTCGAATTGAAAACTGCCGCCTGCCACCAAAGGTGATTTAGCCAAAATATCATCTTTTGAAAAATTTGAATGTTCCCTGTAAAGATATGCTTCACCATTAGTAACAAAGTTGTTTTCGTTCAAAGAATCATATACAGTTCCGGAAATAGTACCGAAATCAACAGGGAGAGCATACCAGCCATAATTAACAATAGAGTTAGTGCTGTTTACATTTAAATACATAAGGTAGGAAGATCCAAAGGTATTATTCCTGCAAAATGAATAGTCGATAAAACTTGAAGTTTGAACTATCATAAACGTATTAGAACTGGCTAAAAAAACGCTGTCCACGGTATTTACATTTTGTCTGGCAAGCAATACATTGTTAAAAATTGACCCATTAGGCATTTTTAGTGTACCATAACTGTAACCGATCATTTTTTTATACTTTGTTCCTTTTATCTTAATAGTCATATTATTGTATTTTCCGTATGTAACATATTTTGATGTATCATATCTTACACCTTGATATTCTACCACGGAAGGTGTCATTAATTCACTTGGATTTATTATTCCTATAGTATCATAACCAACATTGGTAGGTGTTTGAGCCTTTATATTAAAAGCACCTATCATGTGAAGCCCGGCGGCATCAATAATAAAATATGAATAGAGTGAATCTGTCATATTATTTAAAGGAGATCTTAAAAAAGACGCATGTGTAGCGGTAGGGAAATACTGGCTGTAAGAATGACCACAAACTATAGAGTCTGGATGAAATGTTGCAATATTAAATGTGTCAGTCGGATTTAGAAATTCACCTGAATAATTCCAAACCATATTTATGCCGCTATCAGGGACTGTAAGAGTATTATATGTTCGGTCCCAAATTTCCTTTACAGATGTTCCTCTAACAGGTAAGTATGTTCCTTCGATAATTGGTTGAGCAAAGGAAATTAGAGAAGATGTAATAAATAAAAAAGTAAATATTTTTTTCATGATGCAGCTTGAAAGGATTAATAATTTTATTGCCGGCTTACCGACTATTTAACAAAAATATAACAATTATTTGAAAAAACTATGGTCTGTGTGGGACAAATTTCCATAAATTCATTAAATTAAGAAGCCACCGCACATATTTCGACAGGCTCAATATGACATTCGACCAGTCAGTCTGAGGTGCAATTTTTTTCAAAAACAACAATATATAATGACGTAATTTAATTTATTTTTGTCATTCAGAATCCTTCAAATTTTTTGGAAGGATGAAGAATATTTACCATTATTATGAAGTTTCTTTTGCGAAGAAAAAGATCCTTCATCGCCAAAAAGGCGCTTCAGGATGACATTGTAATTAGAGTTCTGAAGTGTTAAGCATATTTCGATTGCCTCAAGATGAACCGCGCGCAATCCGTTTGAGCTTGCCGAATGTTTGGGACAGGCTTTTAGTACAAAAAAAAGATACCAATGGTGTTAATCCATGGTATCTTTTTTAATTTAAAAATAAATTTTA
>CAISYK010000116.1 GCA_903889605.1 uncultured Bacteroidota bacterium | reverse complement strand
CCTTCATTTAATGAATAGATTATGATATTTTCATAATGCTTATAATTATTACAATTAATAGTACAACCTTTTGATTTGAGCCATTAATAAAAACTAGAACATAAAAATGGAAAAATTTAAACATTTACAAAAAATCAAAGATTTATATGCTAAAGGCGGAAATATTATTCAATATCTAAAAACTATAAATAATACTGAAACAAATTCAATTCAAGATATATTAATAAGTTATGATTTTCAATCTGGCACCTATATTCAAAACTTCTCAAAAAACCAAGAGTATGCTAATAAATACAGCAAAGCATTAGCAAATATTATTGATAAAATTGAAAATGTAGAATCCATAATCGAGGTTGGTGTTGGTGAAGCAACAACTTTATGCACATTAATTAATAATTTGGAAAACAAACCAACTAAGATTTTAGGGTTCGATATTTCATGGTCAAGAGTGAAATTTGCAAATGGACTATTAAAAGATTTCGGCATTAACAACGCGAATATGTTTACTGCTAACCTTTTCGAAATACCGCTGTTAGATAATTCTATTGATGTAGTATATACCTCTCATTCAATTGAGCCGAATGGCGGCAGAGAAGAAGAAGCTCTCAAAGAATTATATAGAATAACGAAGAAATATTTGATTCTACTTGAACCATCTTATGAATTTTCAAACGATGAAGCAAGAGCAAGAATGAAATCGCATGGTTATGTAACTGAACTATATGAAACTGCTAAAAAATTAAACTATAAAATTGCTGCACATAGGTTATACGATTATTCTTCAAACCCGCTAAATCCAACTGGACTTTTAATAATTGAAAAAAAAGCTTCTTTTTCAAATAATTCAAATTTAGTATGCCCAATTTCACATACTGAATTAATTAAACAAAATGAGTCTATTTTATATTCCAGAGATAGCTTTTTAGCTTATCCTATATTAGATAATATTCCGTGTTTGCTTAAAGAGAATTCAATATTAGCAACTCATTTATTGACCGATTACGATAACTATAAAAAGGAACATAACATTGTTATCGAACATTAATTGAACTGAATAATATTTGTTATAAACCGAAATAAATTAGTGATAAAATAAATATCATTAAATGAAAATGAAAGAGCTTTTAAATTTGGTATAAAAACCTGCCAATTCAACGTTTTTCCGAAAAACAATAAAACCAAATCAACAGTTGACAACACAACCTCATATCGGCATTATTACGCAGGCGCGCATGACTAGTTCACGACTGCCTGGAAAAATTTTAAAAAAAATTAAAGGTAAAACTCTGCTTCAATATCATATTGAAAGATTACTGCTAACAGGTTTCGATATTGCGGTTGCAACCACAACAAATGAAACTGATGATTGTGTTGTTGAATTCACAGAAAACGTAAATATAAAGAATCATCGAGGAAGCGAAAACAATGTTTTAAGCCGTTATTATGAAACTGCAAAAAAATTTAATTTTGATATAATTATCCGTGTTACTTCCGATTGTCCTTTGGTAGACCCTAATTTGATTCGTAACAGTGTTGAAAAATATTTGAAGCTCAACAACCCAAACTTATTCATGAGTGTTGGAACCAAAAGTACCTTTGCAAGAGGTTTTGATTTTGAAATATTTTCTTTTCAATTATTGAAAGAAGCTTTTCTTAACGCAACAGAGGAATTTGATCTGGAACATGTTACTCCTTACATCTGGAAAAACCGTTCAGGAAAAGTTGAATTGTATCAGGTAAAACAACCTGCAAACAATGGCGGATTGCGCATCACAGTTGACACTGCAGAAGATTTTGAATTAATTAAAACTTTAATTGAAAAATTCAATGCCGAAACATTGCCGTATAATGAAATTGAAAATGTTTTAAATCAACACCCAGAGCTGGTCGCAATAAATGCTCACATTGAACAGAAAAAAGTTTGATGTTTATATTTTTTAATAACAATAGTAGTTTTAATTTTTTCTAATATGACCTCATTATTTGCCTCTAATAAGCCCTTGTTTATTGCTGAAATCTCATCCAATCATAACGGCGACATGGGTCGCTGTAAAGCCATGATAGACGCAACGGCCGAAGCTGGCTGTGATGGTGTTAAATTTCAATTATTCAAAATAAGAGAACTTTTTTCTGAAGAAGCTATTTTAAAGAACAGCAAATTACTTGATAGAGTTAAATGGGAGCTGAGTGAAGAGTTTATCCCTGAACTGGCGGACCATGCGAAGAAAAGAAATTTATTGTTTTCATGCACTCCTTTTTATTTAAAAGCTGTTGATGTGTTAAACCCCTATGTTGATTTTTTTAAAATTGCATCTTATGAACTTCTCTGGCAGGATCTTTTTTTATCATGTGCCAATACAGGAAAACCACTGGTTTTTTCTATTGGAATGGCCACTGAAGATGAAGTACGATCCATTTTAGATAAATTATCAAATACTTCCGTAAAAGAAATCCTTATACTGCATTGCAACAGCTCTTATCCAACACCATTAAGCGATGTTAACCTATCTGTAATTAATACTCTGAGGAGCAAGTTTTCGGATTATCTAGAAGGTAAAAAAATTGAATTTGGATGGTCGGATCATACTGTGTCATCCTCTGTAATATTATCTTCGGTTCTTAAGTATAATTCTAAAATGATTGAATTCCACATTGATCTTGAAGGAAAAGGATATGAATTTGAAAGCGGCCATTGCTGGCTGCCAAATCAAATTAAAAGTGTGATTGATATATTAAAAGAAACTCATTCGGCCGATGGTGATCCGAAAATTAAGCCATCTCCATCTGAGCTCATAGAACGGAAATGGAGAGCAGATCCTTCAGATGGCCTTAGGCCATTACTAGAAACCAGGGCTAAACTTATTAAAGGAGAGCAGATTTGAAAATAAATATTGCAATCAGAACTGATGGAAGTAAATCATTGGGGAATGGACATGTTATCAGGATGCTGGCTTTAGCAGATGAATTACTTGCACGCTCTATTGATTTTTTTTTTATTATCAAATACGATGACTTTTGGGTTAAAAAAATACAGGAAAAATATAACGTTATTTCACTTCTTGAAAAAAACAGTGATTTAGATTCTTTTTGTAAAATTTTATCAAGAAATCTAGTTACACATTTGGTTTACGACACAAGAGGAGATTTTGGTAAAGAAGAAATTGAATATGTTTCTAGAATTTGTAAAATTAAAATAATTGTTATTGACACTCCTGAGGAAACGAGACTTAGAGCTGATAGCGTAATTTATCCGCCGGTGCATCAAATTAAGGACTGGAGTTGGGAAGGTTTTAATGGGGAAATATTTTCAGGATGGGAATATGTCTTATTAAGAAAAGAGTTTTTAAATAGAAAATCATCTGCAGACCTAAACGGCACAAAAAAAATACTATTATCCTTTGGT
>CAISYK010000115.1 GCA_903889605.1 uncultured Bacteroidota bacterium | reverse complement strand
TTAATTAAAAACACGTTAATGATGACTGGTTAAGAAGTGCATCAGTCCATAATTTAAAACAGGTGAAATTAATCTTTAGTCCTTTGATATTTTTTTAATGCATTTTTAAAACGAGATTGAATTGTTCCGGCTAAGCGCCTTGGAGACAATACCTGCAGCTGTTCTCCAAAGCCGATAATTTCCCTTTCCAGTTCGAAGTTCCAAACAACACTTATGCTGAAGATCATTCCTTCTGCATCCTCTTTTAATATTAACTGCGAATGATGCAGAGGTTTTGTTTTTACATACGGAGCATTCGCTTTGTCAATTTTCATAACAATTGTTGAAGGTTTTTGCCCAGTCGTTTTGGTTACGCCGATCACATCATTATAATATGAAGCAATATCAATGGTTTTGTTAACAAAATATTTTTCTGATACAAGTTCTTTTATTTCCGCAATTCTATCCAGAGCAAGATTTATAACTCCTCTGGCTTTTTTATTGGATCCTAAAACAAACCAGCGGTTGCGGTATTCTTTTAATAAATAAGGGAAAAATATAATTTCATTTGGTTTAACGGCCTTGAAGGACTGGTACGATAGCGAGAGTGACGTTTTGTTTATGATAGCTTTATGAATTGGATCAATGAATTCCAAGCCTTTTAATAATTCATTTTTTTCAAAATCGATGTAGGATATTCCTTTGTGTTTCTGTTTGTATAATTTGTCTTCTAGTTTTGTTACCATTTCGGTTAGCTCTTGAAAGTAGCCAAATCCCTTGAACTGTTTCAAGACACCAAGTACTTCATTGAGCGTACCAATATCCTGCTGTGATAAAGGGGTATTTGTGATGCTGTAGTTTTTTTCTTCATAAGAATAAAACTTCTTGTCCGTCACAATTATGGGAGCGCTATAGCCCAGTTTTTCACTGCGCATATTCTGCAGGTCAAGTTGAATGGTACGCTTGCTGATTCCTTTTGTAATCCCCTCGTATTCATAAAGAGCGTCGGAAACAGCTTCCATCAGGTCTTCCAGTGTCCATTTGCGGAAACGATTTTGCAGGCAATTATCAATTGTTTTATAACGAACAAGAGCAAGTTTGTTTACTGGCATATATATCAGAATTATTTATTTCAAATATATGAAAATATCCGGTTTAATGCGCAGCCTATTTGCGCAGATGTAATATAACAGAATGGAAGCAAAATTATTCTCCTTGAAAATCAATTAATTATATAAAATATTAAAAAAATATTCTATTACGCAATTCAGATGCGTAGTTGTGTAAAATCTTTGCATCATCAAAATGAAATTGTTCTTTGAATTAAAAAAAATACTGCTGAAATATATTTCGGCAGCAAGATCTTCCTGAAAAGGAAGGATGAAAAATCAAATTTGAAGCCTTGTTGCGGATTTCTAAATAATCCCAAAGTGTTGTTTGTCTCTGATAAACAATATGCTGCTTGCAAAAATGATCAGATCATCTCACGCTGCGTGTCGCTGGTTCGATTCCAGCTCTTGTCGTAGGACAGAATAGCTCAGTTGGTTAGAGCAGCAGCTCAAAATGCAGGTTCGAATCCTGCTGTCACCTTAAAAAGTGATGCTTTGGCAGCGATGGACTGAAAATCCATGATTGAGAAGAAGGACAGCTTCTTTAAAAATGTCCGCCAGATAAAAGAAGTAAAGTGATCCTGTGTTGTTTTACTATGACACAATCGGTAAGAAGCTCTGAAATAAAGCAGATACCGTAAGAAGAAATGCTGATGCTTTATATAAATATAATTAAATGCCAAGGTGTTTATGTTTTTTATAAAAACTATCTCCAGAATGATTACTCAAGCTTGATCCGCTTTTTAAAGATGGAAAACTTTACAGCTTTTATTTAAAATTTGAAATAGATAAAAACATAATAACATGAAAATTAAAAACATCAATGCCTATACCGTAGGATTAGTATTCTCCAAAGGCGCATACAAAAGAATGATTACTGGAGGAAGAAATTGGTTGTCCATTTTTGAAGAAGTTATTGTATATGACATGACAAAACAATTTATTGCGCCTTGCGATTTAAATATCCTTTTGAAAGATGGAAAGCTTGCAGGTGCTCTGAACATCGTAGAAGTGAAAGACAATGAAATAGCATTACAATTCGAGAATAATGTTTTCAAAAATGTATTGACTTCAGGAAGATACGCATACTGGAAAGGAATTTTGAATCAAAAATTCATTATCGTTGACTTAAACATTAATGCAATTTCCGTAGAAGTAGATTCATCTTTGCTGAGCAGAAAAGAAATTGTAAACTATGTGAGAGCTTATGTTGTGGAGTCTTACGAAAAAGGTTTGATGTTCATCAATGGTAAATTTGAAAAGACCTTGGATGCTGGAACTTATTTCTTCTGGAAAAACAATACTCCAATCTCCGTTTTAAAAACTGACATAAGACTATTGCAGTTGGAAGCTGCCGGTCAGGAAATATTAACTAAGGACAAAGCCAATTTGCGTTTGAACTTCTTTGCTCAATATAAAGTTGCGGATATAATGAAAGCGTTGGTTGAAAACAAGGATTTTGAAAAACAGTTGTATATGCTCCTGCAATTAGCTTTAAGGGAATATGTTGGCAGCATGTCTTTAGATGAGTTATTGGAAAAACGTGAAGATGTTTCAAAATATGTAATTAATATCGTTTCCCAAAGAGCTGCTGTTATTGGAGTTGAATTAGCGAACTGCGGAATTAGAGATATAATTTTGCCAGGTGAAGTCAAAGAAATCATGAATCAGGTATTGATTGCAGAGAAGAAAGCTCAGGCAAATACTATCATGAGGCGTGAAGAAACTGCTTCAACCAGAAGTTTGCTGAACACCGCAAAATTGATGGAAGACAATCAAATGCTTTTCAAATTAAAAGAGATGGAGTATGTGGAAAAGATTGCGGAGAAGATCAACAGTATCTCTTTGTCAGGAGGAAATTTGGTAGTGGATCAATTGAAGCAAATTTTTGTACCTGGCAAAAAGTAAATGATGATCAATAGATGCCCCTCGCCCAAATGGGCGCGGGTTTATAAAGAAATAATAAAAACAGTAAAATAATAAATGAGCAAATATTTAAGATTAATAGAAGAATTAAATGAAAAAGGAAACGGGAAAATGAAATGCTTTGGCAACTCCATGCTGCCTATCTTGAAAAGCGGATCACTCTTGACGTTTCAGAAAAGTGAAAATTACGTTGTAGGCGACATTGTTTTTTGCAAGGTAAAAGGAAGAATTATTGATGCTCATAAAATCATAAAGACAAATGCGGATAAAGGATTTTTAATCGCAAACAATCACGGTTATGAAAATGGTTGGACAAAGATTATATATGCAAAAGCAGTGAAAAGCGAGTATCAAAATCAGGAAAAACAATTGTAATCCAGCCACAGACAAAAAATAAATTAAAAATGATTTTATATGCGCAATTCAGATGCGCAGTGAGGTTGTTGTTTTGTACAAATAAATTAAATTTATCAGACGATGAACAAATTAAACATAAAAGGAGAAGACCTTAAAAATATAGGTTTCCCGCAGGGAAAAGCCATTGGCACAGCCATTGTTGTTATCGAAAAAAAGTTTAGTGATTCAACAAAAGAAGAAGTATTAGGACAGTTTTCTAAAATGCTTTTATCGCCTGTTGATTATCTTGAGGATGAAATTTTAGGTATAGCTGCAAAGGAATTAATGGCAAAGCCTAAATCATTTGATGAAGATCAGCGCGAAATAACCCCATTGAAAGAAAAACATAATGGTTATGCCGTTTATGGAGCAGACCACATTGAAGAAGGTGCCATTAATCAAATGGAAGTTGCTATGAAATTGCCAGTGACTGTTGCCGGTGCTTTAATGCCGGATGCACACCAGGGTTATGGATTACCCATAGGCGGTGTATTAGCAACTAACAATGCTGTTATTCCTTTTGGCGTTGGTGTGGATATCGGATGCCGTATGGCACTTTCAATTTTTGATATTCCGGAAAACTATTTCTTGGAAAATCAGGCAAAATTCAAACGTGAATTATTAGCATTTACAAAATTTGGTGCAGGAGCTGGTTGGCAGGGAAAATATAAAGCTGAACATGAAGTGCTGGATAAAAATGAATTTAACATGACGCCTTTTGTAAAGAACCTTCATGATAAAGCATCTGCTCAGCTTGGAACTTCCGGCGGAGGAAACCATTTTGTTGAATGGGGGATAATTGAAATGCTTGCCGATGATGAAAAATTAAACATCAAAAAAGGTAAATATGCAGCATTGCTTTCTCACTCAGGCTCACGCGGTTTTGGGGCTACTGTTGCCGGATATTATACAAAGCTTGCAAAAGAACTTTGCAGATTGCCTAAAGAAGCAGCGAATCTGGCATACCTGGATTTGAATTCTGCTGAAGGGCTAGAGTATTGGATGGCTATGAATCTTGCAGGTGATTATGCTTCTGCTTGTCACGAAATAATCCATGAAAGATTGACAAAAGCTGTAGGCGGAACTGTTTTAGCAAGAGTGGAAAATCACCATAACTTTGCGTGGAAGGAAACCTGGAACGGACAAGAGGTAATAGTTCACCGAAAAGGAGCAACACCCGCTTCAAAAGATGTGATGGGAATTATTCCAGGATCAATGACTGCACCTGGATTTTTAGTACGCGGAAAAGGTGAAATAAATTCTATAAATTCTGCTTCGCATGGTGCAGGCCGACAAATGAGCAGAACCAAAGCAATCCAGTCGATTACACAAAATGAAATGACAACTGTTTTGAAAGACCATGGAGTAACATTGATCGGAGCTGGATTAGATGAAGCACCAATGGCATATAAAAACATCGATATGGTGATGGCTGCTCAAACCGATTTAGTAGATGTATTAGCGCGTTTTACACCAAAGATGGTAAGAATGGCTGATGATGGCAGCATAGAAGATTAATCAAAAAATAAATAAACTATTAAAATGAAAACAATAAAAACAACCAATTCCAATTTCGATTTCCGCTGCTTCCGGTTCTGTTAATGGATGCCCACTTTATTGTTAAATTTATTTTAAATTTTATTACAGAGCCCATAGGATTATACTTGCGGGCTTTTTTTATTTCAGGAAGTTTTGCAGTGGTCTCCTACTATGTGTCAGTCTGGAAGCCTTAAAAAAAGGGCGCAGCCAGAGGCTGCGCCCAACTATTCTTTTTATAATCAGACATGCTATACTAAAAGGATAGCATAGGTGCTGAATAGTATTAATTATTATTCCAAACAGGTTTTCTTTTTTCTAAAAAAGAGTTTATGCCTTCATTCGCATCATGAGTATTCATTAGCTGGTTAACATACATAGATTCCAGCTGCGGAAGGAAATTGCTTATAAGATGGTTAAACTTCATCCTGGCTGCCTTAACTCCAAAACGAAGCGAAGATGCACTTTTTGGAAGGATATAGGAGGCTATCCATTTTTCAACTCCTGCATCCATTGCAGCTTTATTTTCAAATAATTCATTTATAAGACCCATTGATTTTGCTTCTTCAGCCAAAATTGTTCTGCCGGTAATAAGCAGATCTTCAGCTCTTGCCAAGCCTATTTTTTCTGAAAGAAGTAAAGAAGCAGGAGGAGGAAAAACACCGAGCGAAATCTCCGGCTGCCCCATTTTAGCAGTATTGTCGGCAAACATGAAGTTGCACATCAAAGCGAGCTCAAGGCCGCCGCCTAAACAGCTTCCGCTGATAATTGCTGCTGTTGGAATAGATAAGTCGCGCAGAGAGTAAAAAAGCTGGTGAAAACCGCGCAGCATAGTGCCTGCACATTCTTTTGTATGCTCTTCAACGCTGGCTCCGAATGAGAAATGCTTTCCCGCACCTTCAAAAGTTATCAGCTTTAATTGAGGCGCGCTTTTAAATTCATTCAGAAGCAGCTGCAGATCTTCCATCATAACGCTGTCAAGGACATTGCCTTTACCATCGTCAAGAATTATCCTGGCAACAGAATTATCATTTTTATATTCAACTTTTATTTTTTGCATTTTGAATTATTTTAGACCCGTTAAAGGTTGTTATAAATTTATTTATTATTTTCATATAACTAACTCTGACAGGGTTTTAGAACATGTTAGAGGCAAATACAAATTGGAGTTTAATGTCTATATAAAACCCTAACAGGGCTTAAAGCCCTGTCAGGGTATGTAATAAAACACTTTTAGGTTTGTTCTTCTTTTAAGAATAATATTTAAAGAATCTATTACTTATACTTTTTGGTATTGAGGAGAAATTATTCTATGTAAATCATCATTCCACTCATGTCCTTCGGCAAGCAACTGGCGAAGTTTAATAAAATCTGCTTCGCGGTTATCTTTTGGTCCGTCATTAAATGCTTTGAACCCGGCTTTTGCTTCCGTCATCATATTAAGCGCAAGCCATTCACGGCTGCTTTCTTTATTTTTATCCCAATGCTCTAATTTTTTCTTGCGTACTTCCGACAAAGTTTTTGCAGTACAATTAGGGAAGGTGTGTAATAATTTTGCAATGAGTTTGTTTACCGCTTCATCCAACATGGATAGATCAATAGTCCCTTTTGCCATTATTTCTTTACCTTTTGCCAAATCTGTACCAGTTTTCATAGTGCCGAAAACAAGCTTACCGAATTCGTCTGAATGTTTATCTATAACCACCAATGGATTCGGAACAAATTTACCATCCACTTTTAATGCAGGAACAACATCTGTAATCATCCCAAAATTATACGCCTGGTGTGCTGTCCATGGTTCGCAAAGGGTAAGCGACATCATCGCTCTTTCAACTCCAACATATAGGTGAAGGAAATCTGTTGCCCCGCCAATCGCAGCGCTTCCATGCTTAGGGCCGGCCTGACCGAAACGAGCCAAATCCTGAGCAATAGTGAAATCGCAGGCCATTCCTATTTCCTGTCCTCCGCCGATACGCATTCCGTTTACACGGCATACAACGGGCTTTTCACATTTTAAAATGGAACTCACCATATCGTTGAACAGGCGCATGTACTGCGAATATTCCTGAGGGTTGCCTGAATAATATTCAGCATACTCTTTAGTATTACCGCCGGTACAAAACGCTTTGTCGCCGACAGCAGTAAATACAACAGCAACAACACTTCTGTCGTTTGATGCTTCACCAAAGGCAAGTATAATTTCTTTTACAGCCTGAGTAGTATAAGAATTAAATTGTTTTGGATTATTTAGGATAATCCAGGCATTGTATAAACCTTCTACAGGTTTTCCATCATTGTTCAGACAAGGACGTTTTTCAAAGATAATATCTTTGTAAATTACTTCAACGAGATTGTGATTTTTCAGTTTTTCCATGGTAGAATTTTTTATGTTTAGTTAAAATCAGGAACAAGAACAGAACGTTTAGTGTATTTGTGTTCCAGAGTATTTTTGAATACTTCATTTATTTTTGACATTGGGAATGTTTGAACAAACTGGGAGATTTCCAGTTTGCCGCTTTCAATCAATTCCAGAACTTTAGGATACAGTTCGGCTCTGCAGCCCCATGTTCCTATTAATTTTGCATCAAAGGCCATTAAATTGCTCAGGCGCACCTCCAATTTGTCCATTGTGAATCCAACAATTGACAGAGTTGAAGCAAAAGTTACAAGGTTAAAACCAAGGTCCTGACCAACTTTTGTTCCGGTAATTTCAAAAATCTTCCAGCCAACCTTTGGTGCTTTTATTTCTTTGGCGAGTTCTTTTACTTTGTCTTTTATTGTTTTTGTATCCAGTCCTTTAATATTCAATACGGCATCCACGCCATTTGCTTTTGCAATCGCCAGTTTCTCGTCGCTGATATCGAGTGCAATGACTTTTGCTCCGAATATTTTCGCAATTAATGCACCGTATACTCCCACGCCGCCGACACCAATAACAACAGCTAAATCACCTGCTTCAAGCTCTGATTTCACTACAACCTGGTAAGGAGTAGAAATGGCATCAGCTATTACAGACAATTGTTCCAACGAATATTTCTCTAATATTTTGTCAGAAACAGCGCATAAAAATTTGGAAGGAACTTTAATGTGGGAGGCAAATCCTCCATGAAAATCATTTCCCGGCATCAGCTGATTACGGCAGATATTGCTTCTGCCTTTTTTGCATAACTCACACTCTCCGCAAGGAAGAACTGCAGGGATAATTACTTTTTTATTAAGCCAGTTTTTATCTCCGGCAACCACAGTACCGCTGATTTCGTGTCCGAGTGTAAGTGGTAAGGCATGTTTGGTCTGAACCCCGGAATGCCAAAAACTTAAATCGGTATGGCATACGCCGCACCCAGCTATTTTCACCAGGACTTCATCCTCTTTTAATTCAGGGAAATCACTTTCTGTTAAACGGAACTCTTTGTTAAGTTCCACCATTTGCCATTGATAAAGTTTATTGTTCATAGTCATTATTTTTTAGTTTCATAATAACATCTCACTGGAGAAACTATTTTTCCGGTCTTTTGAAGTTCCTTAAGTGTTTTGTCCACTATTGGTTTACTTAATCCTGAAAGCTCAGCAATTTCCGCGCCTTTCAGCGGTTTGCCGGCTTTGTTCATAGCTTTGATTATTATATCCGAATTTTCCATTTTTTGTTTTTTTTATTGAATAATAAGCTCTATTATAAATTTCAGTAAAATATTTTAATCAAAAATTATAGATACCACCCTGACAGGGCTTTGAGCTCTGTTAGGGTTTTATTTAGATTTTAAATTCCTGTTTTTTACCTCTAACAGGGTTTAAAACCCTGTCAGATGGTGTAATATAAAAAAGACTGAATGAAATTTAAATAACCTATACATTTATATTTTCAAATAAAATAGCGGTACCCTGCCCTCCGCCGATGCATGCTGAAGCAATACCATATTTTACTTTTCTTCTTATCATTTCTTTTGAAATAGTAAGAGATAACCTTATTCCTGAAGCAGCCAGCGGATGACCTAATGCTATTGCTCCGCCGTTTACATTAAGCCTGTTTCT
The DNA here is from genome assembly GCA_903889605.1 of uncultured Bacteroidota bacterium. Classification (GTDB taxonomy): domain Bacteria; phylum Bacteroidota; class Bacteroidia; order 2-12-FULL-35-15; family 2-12-FULL-35-15; genus 2-12-FULL-35-15. Next base: position 14,997 of record CAISYK010000115.1, on the reverse strand, counting down.
GTCAATACCAAGTTCTCTTTCACATCCGATAACCTGGGCGGAAAATGCCTCGTTTATTTCAATAAGCCCGATTTCTTCAATTTTCAAGCCTGTCATTTCCAGCAGCAATCTAATAGCAGGAACAGGCCCAAGTCCCATAACTTTTGGATCAACACCGCTGGTCGCAGCTGCAACAATTTTTGTCAGAGGCGTAAGTTTTTTTGATTGAATTACACTAATATCAGCAACAACAACTGCACCTGCACCATCTACAATTCCGCTTGAATTGCCGGCAGTAAGAACCCCATCCTTACTGAAAACATTAGGCAGTTTTGCCAATGATTCGATTGTTGCCGGGCGAGCATGTTCGTCCGCCGCAAAATCTTTTACGCCTCTCGGAAGAAAAACTTTCCTTGAAGTAAGCCCTTCTATTTCAAAAACTGTTGAGTTAAGAGGAGTAATTTCTTCTTTTAATGTTCCGCTTTCAGCAGCAGAAACAGCTCTGTCGAAGGAACGTTTTGCATATTCATCACATTCAAGGCGTGTAATAGCATGTTTTTTAGCAATATTTTCAGCTGTGAAACCCATAGGGAATCCGGCAGCGGTGTCATCAAGCGCTTCCCATAACATGTCTTTGAAAACCGGGCGGCCAAGAGGATAACCCATTCTGTTTCCGAAAGAAACCGTTGGGGCGAGCGACATATTTTCTGTTCCCACACAAAGTGCAGTTTCTGCTTTACCAAGTGTAATTTGTTCGGAAGCAGTAATAATGGTTTCAAATCCGGAACCGCAGATCCTTTGTACCATCAGTGCAGGAATTTCGGTAGGAATCCCGGCAAACAAACCAATATGCTTAGGGAGAAAATACGCATCACCAGCGCTTTGTCCTATATTTGCGACAATTACCTGGTCTATTTCAGCAGGAGAAATGCCGCTTTTTTCAAGTGCACCGCGGCCTGCAAAGATTCCTAAATCGGTTGGAGAAACATTGGCAAGTGTTCCGCAGAATTTACCAAACGGGGTACGAGTGCCGTTTACCAGGTATATATCTTCAAATATAATTCCTATACCTTTTTTACTATGATGAAATCCCTTTGAGTTTTTTTTCATTTATATCAGTTTTAGTGGATGAATCTAATGCGTACAATGCTGCCCCAAAGGATACGATGAACTGGGGATGCTCAACAATGTCAACTTCTTTTTTATATCGTTCCTGTAATAAGTTTTTCAAATAAGAATGGTAATGAATAACTCCGCCAATAATATAAACAGGCAAAAGCGGATCAATTCTTAGTTTTGCAACCCTATTTACAATTGAAAGATAAATTCCTTTTGCGATATCTTCAACAGGCAAACCTTCGAAGAGCCAGGTCATAATTTCGGTTTTTGCAAATACTGTGCAGAAGCTGTTAAGTTCCTTGCTGTATGTCGACTTCATGGCAAGGTCTGTCATGTCTGTTATTGGAATTTCCGCTCTTTCGGCAATCTCAGTAATAAAAGAACCTGTCCCCGATGCGCATTTATCATTAAGGAAGAAATTCTCTATATTATTATCAGCATTGCATTTTATTATTTTGATATCCTCGCCGCCAATGTCAATAATATTTTTTGTTCCCGGAAAATAAAAAGATACTCCAAGGGCTGCGCAGTTTAATTCAGTTTTAACAATATCTGCATCAGTCAAATGCTTGCGGCCATAGCCTGTAGCACATGTCCGTGTTATTGGATACTGATTTTTTATTGATTCTATAACATGAATAACAGTAATCTTATCGCGGTTCAATGTTTTTAGTGAAGTTTGAAAAACAATTTTTTTCTGATCATCAATGACTGTAAATTTGGTATAGGCAGAGCCGGAATCAACGCCTAGAAAAAAATTCCCGGATTTGGAAATTTCGTAATCCGAAATTATTTCATTCGCCAATTCACTGGGTTGTGCTGGTTTTGCAGTTTGAACCAATGCAGAAAGATTCTTGGCTGACATGACCTTAACCATATTTGTAAATACAAGGTTAACGGGGGTTGGAATATTGTGCTTTAGTCCGTATTCAACAATCTTCCCGTTGAGGTAGTCAATCTCAGTAGGGCGGTTGTTCATGAGGTCAACTGCAAGGGAAGGAAAGTGATTCCCTGCATTACCAAGATAACCTAAGCATACTTTAATGAAATCATCATTGAATTTTATTTTTTCAGCTTCAGCAACTGCTACAGCCTCTTCAAGGATATGTTCGACAAGTTCAAATGTATTGCTGTTGCTCATTGCTTCCTTCATGGTAATTCTTCCGACTGCACACAGGGCACTTAAAGCTGAATTCAAAATTGTTTTTTCCCAAACACGCTTCTGTAATTCAGATGATGAAACAGCTTTTGTTTCAAGACCAACTTTTGCCATCAAAAGAGAAATCTCATCAATCTGTGATCTTCTTGAATCATCAACAGAAGTGATATAATTAGGCGGATTGAAGAAAGTAACAGTTGTTGAATTACATTCAGTTTGGTTACCTGCAAAATTTATGACCATGCGTAAAGTGCGGCTGTCTCCAATAACATTTGAAACCATTTTATCGGTATCCAGCCCGTTCATAGCACAAACAACGCCCATTGATTTATTGCTCAACTTTTCAATCTCCTTCATGGCTGAAGGAAGATGTGTTGTTTTTAAACAAACAAAAATTAAGTCGGGAGAAAAGGCTTCGAAATCGGAAATTGAGCTATATACGTTTTTGAAAACAGCTTTTTTATTAATTGCGTCTTCCAAAATTATTCCATTGGATTTCATCAGATTAACCTTAATTTTATCAAGATCGCAAATTGCAACATCAATACCGGCCTCCAGCAAATGAACAGAAAGAATCATACCTACAGGACCGAGCCCAACAACTCCAACTTTAATTTTATCAAACGATTTCATAAATGATTTCTCTTTTTCTTAACGAAATACGAATTTTTACGAATGTACGAATTGGGTAATTGAGTTAGTAAATTCGTAAAAATTCGTATTTTGTAAATCCTTTTTATCTATTTACAGTTTTAGCGCTTTCTATCTGTTCTAAAAACGTTTCAATTTTAGTGATGCTTTGTCCTTCAGAATAGAATCTTAAATCACATAAATCGGCTTCAATAGTCAAGGTTGGAATGCCAAGGGATTTTGAAATTCTCTGCGGCATTCCAAAACGTGAATTAGAATTATTGGCGCATGTTTTTGCATCATGGAATATCATTCCGTCAATGCGGAAGTCTTTTACCAGTTTTGCTAATATTTTTTCTTTTGCTTCATCGCTTCTGTTAATAAAAATCTCGGTGTATGCTCTTGCAGATGATTCAAAAGGATGTCTTGGATCAAAAGCATCAAATACCCAGCTATTGCAGTATGTAGAAGCCACAACTGCCGCATTATTCTGAAGGAATAAATCAGACATCGGTCTTAATTTCCCCCAAATAGGCATACCGTCCCAATAAATCCTGCTGCGCTCTTCGGGAAGAAAACCAATTTTATTAGAAACATTTTCCTCCAATTCTTTTAACAAAATCTCATAATAGTCTTTGGCAATTTGAGTCCCTCTTAAAACTACAATCGGCCCCATGTGAATAGTTGCGTCAAAAAAACTTATCGGGGAAGGAGAGACAGTTGCAGTCCACAATACTTTTTTCCAAAGATCGGTAGCTTCCTTACTCAACTTTATCGTTTCACGGAATTTATCAATATTAAATTTTTGTCCGCTGGCTTTTTCACAAGCTGGAATCATGTCCTTAAACTGCTCACTTACATCATCAATATGAGCGTCAGTAACTTCATTAACATGGCGAGGAGGGGTAATGCCAACTATAGGGCAATTCAGTTCTTTGGCATAAAATGTAAGCCAATCCTGCACTTCCCGGCACTGATTTGTATTGTATACCAATAGGTCTGGTTTGGGCGGTCCTTCTAAACCATAGTGTTCCTGCAGCGGCGTTTGTTTTTTAAGAAAAGAACCAATATCCGCGGTGAGGTATGAGCATATTTCATTTGAATATCCAAGCTTTGAGCTTTCAGGGATTAAGTCGCCTGCTGTGCGGGTTGCTCCCAGCAAGGCGCCGTGATTTTCAGGGAAATGAACTTCAAAGCCAAAGGAACGCAGTAATTCTGCTGGACCAACACTTGTACACCAGGCTATTTTTTTTGAGGTATCTTTAAATCCAAGGAAATAATTCGTCATTATTTCCTTTAACAATTTTGCTGATTGTATTTTATACATAATTTATGAATTTGAAAATTTAAAAATATGTAATTTGAAAATGTGAATAAATTGAAAATGCAGAAAAATTGAACAATCAATTTTCAAAATTATCAAATTACATTCTTATCCTTGCATCAACCACAAAAGCCTTATCATGAAATGCCATTATCGGATTCATATCCACTTCCTTAATTTCAGGGAAGTCGGTAACTAATTGCGACAGGCGCTGAATAATTTCAATTACGCTTTCTTTGTGAATTCCTTTTTCACCCCGCACCCCATCTAATAGTTTAGAAGCTTTGATAGACGAAAGCATTTCTTTTGCTTCCAGTTCTGTTACCGGGGCAATTTTGAATACAACATCTTTTAAAACTTCAACGTAAATTCCTCCTAACCCAAACATAATAAGAGGTTCAAGATCACGCTGGGCGCTCACTCCTGCAATTAGCTCTTTCCCTCCTGGAAGAAATTTCTGTACAAAGAATTTAAGATCCTCTGCATCAAAATTTTTCTTCATTTTCTCGACAACAGCACGAACTTCATCTGCATTTTTTAAATTGACCGCAACACCGCCAAGATCACTTTTATGAACCAATGATTCAGCATCGGCTTTTATTACAACTGGAAATCCAATTTCATTTGCACCTGTAATTGTTTTCTCAATATCTGATGCAATACGCCAATCGGCAACAGGGATTCCATATGCAGAAAGCAATGAATATACTTTGTCGGATGAAAGAAATTTCCCGGAGTCTTTCGCGTCATTGATAATTTCTGAAGACTTTGTTTTATCAATTCCGGTAAATTTTTTTGCTTCGCCAATATTTCTTGAACGTAATTTGTGATATTTACATAATGCACCAAGCGCCTTTGCAGCAGTGGTCGGGAAGCTGTAACATGGAACGCCTCCGTCTTTTAAAATTTTTGCAGTTTTCTGAAAACGTTCCATAGACAAGTTCGTCATGAAATTGCAAACGATTGGCTTGCGCTTCATTTTGTTCACCTCCACAATATTTTTTGCCACTTCATCCGTATCAGTAAAAGGCGCTGTTACAAAATTGATAAAAACAGAATCAATTGTATCTTCATCCATCATTACATCCAATGCACTGCGGAAATGATTTCCGCCTCCTGTCGCTACCACATCAATAGGGTTGCCTAAAGATGCTTCGGGAAGCATAGTTTCTTTTAAAATATTTATTGCTCTTTCTGAAAGGGCAGGAAGCACAAGGCCCGCACTCACAAGTTCATCTGTTGCGATAACAGCCGGCCCTCCTGTGTTGGTAATGATGCCAACGCGGTTTCCTTTGGGAATAGGCTGTGCGGCAAATGCCATTGCAGCCTGGCACATTTCTTCTTCATTATTGAAAGCAAGTATCCCGGTTTTTTCAAATATTAATTCCGTAGCTATATCAACTCCGGCAAGTGAACCTGTGTGTGAAGCGGCCGCTTTTGCACCGGCTTCGGTGCGTCCGGCTTTCATGGCAAGAATTGGTTTTTTTCTGGAAACAATTTTTGCTGTCTCCATAAATTCCCTTGGATCTTTAAATCCTTCGGTATATAAAATTATAGCTTTTGTGCCTTCGTCTTCTCCATAATAATTCAGTACATCCGAAATAGAAATATCGCAGGCGTTTCCATTGGAAGCATACATGCGCATGCCTATTTCAAGGTCGAACAAACTCTGCATTATGAAAGCCCCTACTCCGCCACTTAATGCTACGATTGAAATTGCGCCTGGTTCCGGAAATGTAAAAGTGAAATCGCAATATGCTTTGTATGCAGGGTCGGTATTTATTATTCCCTGGCAATTAGGTCCGAATATCCGTACGCCGTATTCTTTTGCTTTTGCAAGAAAAGCTTTTTGAAGAGCAATGCCCTCCTCCCCCATTTCACTGAATCCGGCAGAATTAATAATAACTGATTTGATACCTTTTTTACCGCAGTCTTCTATAATCTGCGGAACAAATTTGGAAGGAATAATTACATGAGCAAGATCAATATTATCAGGCACATCAAAAATTGAAGCATAAGCTTTAATTCCTCTTATTTCTGGCTCTTTAGGGTTAATTGGATAAATTTTGCCGGTATAACCATAATGAACAAGGTTTTTTATGATTACATTTCCTATGGAAAGTTCTTTGGAAGAAGCACCGATTACCGCAATTGATTTTGGCTTAAAAAGAAAATCCAATTGATTAACTGAATTTAAACTTTCCTTTTTTACATTTATTTCAGGTGAATTCATTTATTTATTTTGGCAATTTAATAATTTGACGATTTGATAATTAATAGTACCTTTTTAAACCAGCACAAATCAAATTTTCAAATTGATAATTTATTGAACAATAATTTTTCCTGTTTTAATAATTCCTTCATGTGCCGCTATTTTGTAAAAGAATATTCCCGGCGGTAAATTACCTCTTTGAATTTCGGTTTTTTGTTTATTGATTTCGGATATAAAAACTTCTTTCCCGAATATGTCATAAATTATTATTTTCAAATCTTTCATTCCAACTTCAAAATCACTTATTTCCAATGTTGCAGATTCAATGAATGGGTTCGGATAAATATTAAAAACATCCGGGGAAGAAATGTTTTGTACTCCCGTACATTCCTGAACCGTAACGTCTTTGGGACTTGAAGTAGTTTTACAACCAAGCATATCGGTCACGGTAACAGTATAGGCGCCAGATTGTAATACATTAATGGTTTGTGTTGTTTCGCCGGTTGACCAAAGGTAATTCTGCATGGGTGCAATGACCGAAAGATTTGCGCTGTCGCCAATACAAATGGTTCCGTTAGAAGGAGATACGGATACTGTTGCTATCTGTGCAATTGTAGTTACAATTATATTGTTGGGGCCTACTGCACTTGTATATGAAGGAGCTGAGGCAACAATTCGTACTTTGTAAGAAAAGCCAAAAGTTGCGGTTAAAGGAATTGTGCCGATTATCAATCCTGTGTTCCAGTATGGTGTTGAACCTATATTGGTAGGGTTATTAAATGAACCGCTTGGGCTGGACAGCTGGGCAGTGAAAACATTTCCAAAATTAAAATTTCCTCCGCTTACCGTATAAGGAATATAAATATTACTGCCTGCGCAGGGTGATGTTTGGATAATGCTGTCAACAATAACAGTTTGAGAGAACAAGTCGGAATTCAGCAGAAAACTGGCGGCAAACATTATACAAACTGAAAATCGAAAACTGCTGATTGAAAATTGTTTTGTTTTTTTCATTTTGTTTTTTGTTTTAAATTTATTTACTCAATTTGATAATTTATTAACCTGCATACTTCATAAAAAAATTTCAAATAATCACTTATTGAATAACAACTTTTCCTGTCTTTATTATCCCTTTGTTTCCGACGACTTTATATAAATAAAGGCCTGCTGTAAGAGTCCCTCTGCGAATTACAAAACCGTCTGAATTACGAATAACAACAGCAGAAACTTCTCTGCCCGATATATCATAAACCTGTAATTTTAAATCCTTACTGCCAAGGCCTGAATCCTTAATTAATAGTGAAGCTTCTTCAGTGAACGGGTTGGGTGAAATTTTTACTTCATCTTTTCCGTAACCGGAATAATCATTTATGCCGGTCAATAAAAATCCGGTGTAGTATTCCACATTTTTAACAATGTTATTTTTATCTGCATGAACTTTTGCTGCGGGATAATTAATCCCATTTGCCAGATATAGATAGTTATTAGAAGTGTCCCTCATTAATTCCATGGCATAAAGTACAGTGGTTCCGGACTTATAATAAGCACTGTCTATCTTTATTAAATGTTCATGCACACGAAGAATATTATTGAAGGTGGAAAACGGTGTTGTTAAACTGCCCCAGGCATCTGCAGTCAGTGTCTTGGTCACACGGCTTACATAAAAAGTATCAGGATCCCCGGGATAAAAATTGCTGATAGGTAATTCCCATCTTGCAGTATTGCTGAAAGATGTGCTGTAAGTGCATGGAGTACCAATCAAAAGTTCCTGTGGATTTTCCAAAACATTTATTCCTGCATAAGTTCCGGAGTCAGCTCTGAACCCTATAATTTTGTATCCGCTGGTGCTTGTTGACCAAAACATATGACCTTTAGCCATTCCTACAGAACCGACAGGAGCTCCGCCGTAGATACTTCCAAACCAAGCAGCAGGGCCATAGGTGTAAATATTAGATGCAGAAAAAGCACTCGCGTAAGGTGTAGCGGAGGTGAGACCAAATGTCGGAACACTAGGGTAATCCTGCGAGAGAGAATTGAAGTTCCAGCTCTGGGAAGAAGCACTTGGTGTTCCGAGCGAAATAGATGGTGTTGTATCGGTTGATGTGAGATAAGTGTATCCTGCCTGCGGGAGGTCAGCACTTGTAATTGTTATTTGTGCAGATGACCATTCGGCGGAAATGACCGCTATACCGAAAAGCAGAATTGTTCTTCTCATTTTGGACTTTCTTTAATAGTTTATTTATGATTTTAAAGTATAGGTGCCGCCGTTTGTTTTTCTTTAAGTTTTATATGACGGAAACCACCCCAAAGTGCTGCGCCTACAGCTCCTGCATAAATTGCATCAGGGTGTGTTTTAATAACATATTTCTTCCCAAGCTCTTCAAGCTGTTCTTCAATTGCCTGTATCATACCTTTGTTAAGAGCCATTCCTCCGGTAAGAACGATTGGTGATTCTCCCTTAAGTGAACTCAGAAGCTTAATAATTCTTCCAGCAATTGAAATGTGAATACCTTTAATGATGTTTGGCGTGGAAATCCCTCTTGAAACCATGTTGATAACGTCGGTTTCAGCTAATACAGCGCAAATACCAGATGAAATTTCAGGGGTGTCGGCCTGCAGAGAAACATCACCAACTTCGTCTATTGACAAACCAAGGTAACGCGAAATATTTTCAACGAATTGTCCTGAGCCGGAAGCACATTGCCCAGTCATTTTATAATCCTGCACCTTTGCATCTTCTGAAATCTTTACAGCACGAACATATAATGCACCCATGTCAACCACGGATTTAGCTTCAGGAAAAAAGAAGTGAGCTCCTTTTGCATGAGTTGTCATTCCATAAAAATGTCCTCGTTTGCGTTTTACTAAGTCGCCCTCACCAGTTGAAGCAAGATAAGCTATATCTTCATAATTCAGGTTGTTTTTCTGAAGCATAGTTTGAATCATTTCATCGGCAACGCTTGTAGGGTTGCGTTTCCGTATTTTTTCAGTATGCTTATCAATAATTTTCGGATCATCAGAATAATCAACCAGAACTAACTTTATAAAGTTGCTTCCTACATCGATACCCATTGTGTAAAAGTTTTTTTCCATTGTCTTTTAAATAAGAGTTTATTGTTTTATTTACTGTATATGCTGTAACAGAGTACAAAAAATATCAATAACCACGGCCTTTTGCAGGCGTCTAAGGTATTGTATTTTCTGCAGTTATATATTGAGAAGATTTGCAATTCAACCCAACAAAAAAAACTAATCTGTTTTCAGCTTTGCTTCTGACAAATTAATTTCCATAAAGGAACAAGCAAATATAGTAATATTATATGAGGATAATCATAATTGAGAAATGAAAAAAATGATTTTGGCAGATAAAATTTAATGCGTTTTTCAGTGTAAATTACTCCTTTTTTGGGTGTTTAAAATCTGGAAGGCAACTTGTATTCTCTTTTTTGTAAATCATTAAAAAACATATTATGCTGTGCCGGCAGCTAAGCTTTAAATTAACTGTTTCTCCACAATTTCAATTGATTGATTTAAGGAACTCTACTATTTTATCAGTTTCTTTTTCTGTGAGATAGGCCCGCACACGCATGTGCGCCCCGACTACTTCCCACTCTTCGTCGCTGAAAGCAGCAGGATTTGGCGAGTTATGGCAGCGGGAGCAATTCTGTTCCCACAGTTTCAATCCTGAAATGCTGCCTAATGCTGTTTTGTCTTGAGTTTTTCTTGACAGCATGCAGCCGGAAATAAAAATCACTAGAACGATTAAAGCAACTCTAATATAATTATCTTGATAAGCCATACTTCATAATAATAAATTTTCCTTAGAATAAATTACAAACCCATTACCCATTGTATCATCAATAAGTTATTGTTTTTTAATGTATTCTGAATTTTTTCAATCGAATAGGATATTTTCACTGCCGAACGGCTTTCCAGCCAATAGGCTAATCCAACTGTATACCTGTCTGCAGTAGTTCCCCACCGCGCAGCACAGGGAGTATTTATCATATCATACCTGAAAATATATTCTGTGTTTTTCAGGAATTTTTCAGAAGCTGTTGGCCGATATGCTGCCGTAATAAAAAAGAGTTTACTGACATTATTGAACCGATAGGTGGAATCGCCTAAATTTACATCTTCTGCAGGCACATTAAGGGTAAGCATGGGATTGGCTTTGTAATAAATTTTGTCAACAGAAACTATGGAATATTGACCTTTGATGTCAACTGCACCTTTAATGCGGTTAAAATAGTGATACAAGGTAAAGTCAGCGCCATAAAGCAGGGCATCAACTCCTGCATGCACAGTTCCATCATTGCCGACACGCGCATGCTGTGCATAAAACCCTATTTCCATAGAAGGATTCCCCGGCAGCGGCATTAAGCCCAATCTTCCGCCAATGGCTTTGTTTGTATTGTTGTCTATAAGATTATCATAAGAAAGCCTGCCGGCATTTTTGCTTGTATCATTGATAAGAGAAGGGCCGTTTGACATGTATAATGCATAATTGATTTTTAATTTTCGGATAGGCATTCCTCCTCTCATCTGAATTCCTAATTCTGTTTCAGGAATCATCTGGTAGGTGTGTCCCATACCTTCGGGGGCATCCGGTAGTTTGTTTATCCACTCTGCATGCAAACGCTCAGCGTAGATGCCGAACGGCGACAAAAACATTCCGCTGGTTATATTTAAATAAGGATTCACAAAATAAACCAAATTGGCATAAGCAATCATAATACTTGCTCCGGCAGGAGCGGAAGAAGCGGAAGAAGCTGCAGTTGCGGTCGTCATCCCTGTATGCCTTAAACTCATGCCAGCCATTCCGGCCGTTGATGTATTTGCCTGAGGTAAACCAGAGCCGATGGTGATGTGAAAATGGGATTCAAAAAACAAACGTTTAGATGGTTTCCATAACAATACCGGTAAAAATCCTACTTCAAATCCTGCGGAATTAAATTTATTTCCATCTACAATGATATTTGTATGCGCCGAACCGGTAAGGAGGAATTTTCTTTTTTCATTTTTTATACTTTCATTTTTATTAACAGGAGGAATACTATCGGGAATTGCTGTAATCAATGCTGAGCTGTCAGGGCTTTCAATTTTTAAAGCAACAGCATAATTGTTATTATTCTCTGATTTCGATATGTTTGTATGTGAAATGCTGTCACGAGAAACAATATTTGTATTGTCCGCATTAGAGGCGGACATGGTTTTAGTAAAAGATAAAGTATCTTTTTTTGAATTCGCTGAAGGATCTGCCATAGCTGGAGTTTTAGCAGCCGTATCCTTAACAATTGTAACGGATTTTATTTGAGAGGCAGACAAATTATCTTTCGCCGATTTATTTTTAGGAGTATTTTGTGCCGGAGTTTTGGCAGAGACCGGAGCTGGTATAGTTTTTACTTCTAAAGTTCGGATAAAATTTACTACGTTCCATATTTCATTTTCTGAAAGTGTTGTCCGGAAAGGCGGCATTGCATTTCTGCCTGTAATTATTTTGTAGAATATTTCCCCATCCTTTTGCTGCTGAAAAACTTTACTGGTATGATTGGCAGGGTGAGGGTTTAAACTCAGCGCCAGCAAACCGTTTCCTTTTCCTTTTTCACCGTGGCATTGCGAACATGTGCTGATGTATATTTTTTTTCCAGCTTCAATGGAAGCGCTGGTGGCTGCTGACGAACTTTTTTTCTTTGCCCAGTCTGCAGGCACAGGCCAAGGCTGTGTTTGGGCACTGCACACCAAAACACGGCTTAAACATAGTGCGGAAAAATAAATATAAAAAAGAGTTATTCTCATTATTGAACAGTAATTGTTTTTTTTATTTCATCCATTTTTTTTCCATTCTTGGACATGCTCATCATTGACACTGTATATTGCCCGACAGCAGCATAAGAGTGAGTAGTTTTAAAATCAGTTGATTTAGTGCCGTCACCAAAATCCCATTCACAACTGTAGGCATTTGTGGAGCAGGCTGCATCAAAAGAAATCACCTCATTAACAGCTGCAGCTGTTTTGCTCGCTTCAAAACATGCCATCGGCATTTTTTGACAACTGCTGAAAGTCAGTAACAATCCAGCAACCAGAGACAGGGTTGTTAATGTAAACAATTTTGTATTCAATCCGTTTTTTATTTTAAATAATTATTCTGTAACCGGAAGTGTAAGATTTATTTCATCTTTACGATCCGAGTATTTTATTTTCAGCGGCATTCCGCCTTTTACGCGCGCCCCCCAAATGCTGTCGTATCCAACTGCATACACATAATATTTTCCTGCTTTCAGCCCATCACAAAGAATAAAATTTTCTATTGGCTTACCAACAAAGTACGAATCAAAATCCGAAGGTCTGGTGCCAGGCAGCTCATCAACATTAAATTTCAAAAACACAGTATCAGGATATCCTTCATGATTAATAACGGAGACCCCATGATGCTGAGGATAAACCTTCAGCGATGCATCACCACCTGTTCCAGCTTTTTGGCAGGAGGCTAAAGACAGCAGTGTAAGAAGCAGCAAAAATCTCATTTTTTCATTTTCATTTATTATTTCATCATCCTTAATTTCAATGATGATGTCCTATCATTCCGAAATAATATGGGTCTGTTGACATTTCTGGTTTATAGCCTGGAACAAGGTTCAATGTATTCATGTCAATCGCTGTCATATATCCGTTTTTTCCGCCGCAGGCAGAGGAGTGATGGGGAGGCGGTCCTAAAGGATTAATGTTTCGGTTAAGAATGTAAACTCTTTTATTATCATCGTCAACCATATTGCCGTGAGGTTCACAGCCTGTGTAAATGCTTTTTACGAAAGTGTGGGTTTTATAATTGATAACAGATACAGAACCTATTTTACCAGGATAGGTAATATCGTCCTCCATGCAGGTAACAAACAAATAATCAGTGGAACTGGAATAATGGGGGTGCTGGGGATATTTCCCAACAGGCACCACAGCAATCAAACTGTCATTGGCTGTATTGAAAAACCTTACTTCATTTGAACGCTGGCAGCTGACATTATATTCAGATCCGTCAGGAGAAAAATGAATTTGATGGGGGTCATATTTTGGAATAGTACTTGGTGTTTCGCCGGGCTGAAGAGGCAGCTGGAAAAATTCAGGGTTGTAAATATCCGTTACATTTATTTTGTAAATAAAATTTCCTGACTGAGCAGTTACATAAAGCCAGTTATTTTTCCATGCACTTCCGTGAGGATATTGCAGAAGTCCGCTTCCCTGATATGTTACAAGCAGCTGCATGTTATTTAGATCCACAACAGCAACTTTTCCATCGGCGGCCCAGTCAACAACGAATGCCAAACTGTCGTTCGGGGTAACAGCAAATGTGTTCCACGCCCCAGATCCAATATTCGCCTGCCCTACAAATGCACCATCTGAAGTACGGAATTTCTGAAGCATATTTCCGTTATAATAGCAGACAAAAAAATATTTATCATCGTGCGATACGTCAAGAAAATGAGGTGATTCAATACTATTAGGATTTGAGCCTATATTTATGCAGCGCATAATAACTCCGCTGGCAGCATCCACCACATACACATTATCACAACCCTGATTGACAACAAAAAGCCGTTTCCGTTCCTGAATGTCGGCAAATGGAAGAAGTCCGCTTCGTGCAGCAGCTCCGGCATTTATCCAGTCGCGTAACGTTGTAACTTCTCCTCTTGAAAGCGGATTCTGATTAGGAGGCATTACCGGCACATTAGTAATGCCCAGATCATTATATGTATTGCTGAAATACATCAAAAAACTCAGGTCGGCTCTGAAAGGAATTACAGCAGTGTTTCCATTGCGGCTTCCCTGGAACAGACTGGTCCAGCTTTCCAGTGAAAGTCCGGCAGCGGCTTCCTTGCTTTTATCGGTATGGCATCCGGCTGTTGCGCACTTATTTATAATGATTTTCCCAACTTCGAGAGGGTAGCCGTTGTATTCAACACAGTCATTTTTCCGGCAGGAAATGATAGAGAGAAACATACACAAAACAGATATGCTGCAAACTTTTTTCATGCCGTTAATTTTCGCCTTCATTATTTTCAATGAATGTAATAATATTTGTTCTGCTCACTCCTGCAAAGGGTATAAACGCACCCAGGGCTTCTTTATAATGATATAGCAAATAAATAAGCTCTGGTCTTACAAAGATAAGACTTTTTAATTCGGAATTAAGACAAATATATTTTCATAAATTCTGCCGCCCAATCATATTTAAAACCCCCTTGAAGTGAAGCGTAATTAACGAATACAAAGGATTTGCCTAACCATAATTGCGCCCCCATTCTATACTCAAGAACTTCCGTTAGGAATCTTGTTTGTATAAATAATATTGCTGATGAATGGCTAGATCCTTCACCGCCTAAAAAGGCGCTTCTGGATGACAGAGGAATCTCCCATTCTGTCATCCCGAACCTTTGTGAGGGATCTTGCTTATATAAATGATTATTCTTATGATTAACAAGATCCTTCATCGCCATAAAAATGGCGCTTCTGGATGACAGAGGAATCTCCCATTCTGTCATCCCGAACCTTTGTGAGGGATCTTGTTTATATAAATGA
>CAISYK010000114.1 GCA_903889605.1 uncultured Bacteroidota bacterium | reverse complement strand
TATTATTGCATTTATATTTTAATTATTCAAAACATTTATTTTAGGAGGCAAGGTTAAACACGAATCCCAATAATTGCAACATCATCTACCTGCTCTACTTTACAAAACTTACTTATACCAAATCTATCAAATTATCTGAAACAAAACGAAATCATAATGCAAATAATTTACGATTTTTTATAAAATTTAAATGCAATAACTTTATAAATATTTTACTCAAGTTTCGTTTGTAAATATACCTAACCTTCGTATAGTTATCCGCGTGGCTTCATATTTCTGATTGATAAGTTTGACAACTCCCATTACCCAAATCAACAATTATTTTTATCTTTGCATTTCAATCAAAAAAAATAAAAATTGTATGACCGAAGTAAGACATAATTGGACAGTTGAAGAAATTTTAGATGTTTATAATACGCCGTTACTTGAATTAGTAAATCGTGCACAGCAAATTCACCGTGAGTTTAATAATGCTGGAGAGGTTCAGGTAAGCTCGCTGCTTTCAATTAAAACCGGTGGATGTGTTGAAGATTGCAGTTATTGCGCCCAGTCGGCACGTTACAACACAGATGTTGAAGTGATGAAATTAATGGGAGTCAGCCAGGTGCTGGCTGCAGCTGATAAAGCTTTAGCAGGAGGTGCATCACGTTTGTGTTTAGGAGCCGCCTGGCGTGAAGTTAAGGATAACAGTGATTTTGAGCGTGTATTGGAAATGGTAAGAGGCGTAAACGAAAAAGGAATGGAAGTTTGCTGCACATTAGGTATGATTTCTGAAACGCAGGCGCAGCAGCTTGCTGATGCAGGCCTGTATGCATACAATCATAATATAGATACTTCAGAAGACAGCTATAAAAAAATTATTACGACTCGTTCCTACGATGATCGTTTAGATACCATTCATAACGTACGTAAAGCTAATATTTCTGTTTGTTCCGGCGGCATTATCGGATTAGGTGAAACAGTTGAAGATCGTGTGAATATGCTTAAGACATTATCTTCAATGGAAATTCATCCTGAATCCGTTCCAATAAATGCGCTGGTTCCTGTTGCAGGCACACCTTTAGAAAATCAACCGCTGGTTCCTATTTGGGATATGGTACGCATGATAGCAACCACGCGTATTGTTATACCTCAAACCGTTGTTCGCCTTTCTGCTGGCCGTGCACAAATGAGTTTAGAAGGGCAGGCTCTGTGTTTTATGGCTGGTGCTAATTCTATTTTTGCCGGTGATAAATTACTAACTACTCCAAACCCTGATTTTAATGCTGATATGGAAATGTTTAAAATATTTGGTTTAACACCCAGCAAATCAGTTAAAGAGGTACACTCACCAAGTTAAAATATGATGCTGATTCAAAATATTGGGCATAAAAATTTATTGAAACACAAATCACCTTTTGTTTTGGAAGTCAGGGAGTGTGTAAAATGACATTTTCGGCTGATAAATTTTTATCTGATTCTCTTAATAAACGACAAGAACAAAATGCTTTACGCAAATTGGTTTTCAATAATCATTTGATTGATTTTTGCAGCAATGATTATTTGGGCTTTGCAGGCAATAAGGAATTATTTGACTCAACAGAACTTGAAATTTCAAATCTTAAATCACAAATATCAAACCTGTCCGGTTCAACAGGATCTCGTTTATTGGCTGGCAACTCTGCCTATGCCGAAGAATTGGAAAAAAAAATTGCTGCTTTTCATAATGCAGAAGCCGCATTAATTTTTAATTCAGGATATAATGCTAATATAGGTTTGATTTCTGCCATTGGACAAAATGGAAGCACTATAATTTACGATGAATTGATACATGCATCTGTTCATGATGGGATAAAGCTTTCAAACGCTTCTTCATTTAAATTCCGGCATAATGACATTGAACATTTAGAAGAATATTTGAAAACAACTCCCGGAGTTGTTTATGTCATAGTTGAAAGTATTTATTCAATGGATGGCGACGCAGCTCCATTAAAAGAAATTTCCATTCTTTGTAAAAAATACAATTCTAATTTGGTTGTTGATGAAGCCCATGCAACAGGTGTTACCCTTAATAAAGGTAAAGGGGCGGTGCAGCAATTAAATCTGGAAAATGATATTTTTGCACGTATCCATACTTTTGGTAAAGCACTCGGCTGTCATGGTGCTGTTGTGGTTGGAAGTGATTTATTGCGAAATTTTTTAATCAACTTTTCCCGTTCCTTTATTTATACTACTGCTTTGCCTGTAAAAAGTTTGGTCGCTGTAAACCAAGCCTATCAATTACTTGAAAAGAGCGATGCTGTGATTAAGCAATTACATGAATGCATAAGTTACTTTAAAAATAATCTTTCAGATAACGCAAAAGCACAATTAATTGAAAGCGGCAGCGCCATACAGTGTATTCTTGTCAGCGGAAATGACAAAGTCAAAACGCTTGCATCTGCTTTGCAGCAAAAAGGGTATGATA
>CAISYK010000113.1 GCA_903889605.1 uncultured Bacteroidota bacterium | reverse complement strand
TGATAGTTAATTGTTTCTTTATTTCTATTGAAGCTTTTTTATATGGAATTGTAAATGAAAACAGCGTTCCTTTTCCTTCCTCGCTGTCAACGCTGATAATGCCGCCCTGAAACTCTACAAGGCTTTTAACTATAGAAAGCCCAAGGCCTGTTCCGCCAAAACGTCTGCTGGTTTGTGCATCAGCCTGTTGGAAGCGGTCAAAAATAATTCCTATTTTGTCCTTAGATATTCCTATACCGGTATCGTGAACTGAAAACTGGACAATAGCGTTTTCTTCATCTTCTTTTAATAATTTAGCTCTTACATCAATAACTCCTTCACGGGTAAATTTTGCTGCATTTCCAATTAGGTTTATCATAATTTGTGTGAGACGAGCAGGATCCCCTATTAGAGTTTCGGGAATGTTTTCGATAGGATGAAAAATGAGCCGTATGTTTTTTTCTTTTGTTTTAGGCAAAAATGTAGTATTTATTGAATGAAACAGGCTCTGCATACTGAATGGTGTTTGTTCAAACCTTACCATGCCTGCTTCTAATTTAGAGAAATCAAGGATGTCATTAATAATTTTCAGCAGGTTTTCGCTGGAGTTTTTTACTGTATGCAGATAATCATTTTGGATATCATCAAGTTTTGTTCTTTCAAGAAGATTTATAAATCCAATTATGGATGTCATTGGTGTGCGTATTTCATGGCTCATATTTGCCATAAAGAGTTCTTTAACAATAACACTTTGCTCAGCTTTTTGTTTTGAAACTTTCAAATCCTTTTCCAGCTGATTCCTTTTGTTTATATCCATCAGCAGTATCCATGCGAAAAAGATAATTATTAGGAATGTAAATATTGTACCTATTAAATCCATTTGACTGACTTTTTTGCCGAAAATTTCATTAGAATTCAATTTGTACGGCAAAAGCTTTACCTGTCTATCGATTAACTTATCACATAAAATTTCAATTCCCGAAACTTTTTGATCAATATTATAGTATTCAAAATATTTTTTTGCTGTAGTTACCCCGCTTTTGGTATAAAAATTAGATAAATTTTGATTGAAAACAATAATGTCATTTACAGAATCAATAAGCTTTTCGAAGATTATAATTTGAGCAGAATCCGTAAGGTTATCTTTTAAAACCTTCGAATCTTCATCAAGGTTTTTAATATGTTCTTTTATATCTGCAGGATTATTAATACCAGATTCATTGTAAAAGGCTTCCATGTGCGCCTGCAAAGCAAATACTGATGATTTAATGGATTCAACCTTGGATAAAGCCATTACATTTTTATGATACTCTTTTTCGTTTCTGATTAAATGATTTATACTGGCTGATGAAAAATATTGAATTCCGCTCATCACAAGCAGTAAAATGCCGAAAGCAATGACGATTTTTAATTTTGTATTTTGACGAAATAGATTTGTCATTAGTTCAATTTTTTTTGTTTGCATAATTCCATATCATTAAATACTTTATAAATAACACCTATAAGTTCATCAAGAGCTGTTTTGCTTTTTTGAAGATAATCAAAAGCTCCTTTTTTCATAATGTCAATAGCGGTTTGAAAATTTTTTTGCTCTGTAAGAACTATAACATAAATTTCTGGATAACGATGTTTGACAAACTGCAGAACTGTGCCTCCATCCATATTTTTGAGTTTATAATCGAGAATAATAATTGCTGGTCTAAGCTGTTCTAAATTCAGCAGGCAGTCTTCTCCGGAGGCAAAATTACTTATATTAAAATTGAATTCCTGTTCCAAATTATATGTCAGCATGAAAGAGTATGTGGGATTATCTTCCACAACAAAAACGGGAAGCCCCTTCACCTTTTCAATCTTGGGTTCACTTCTTTGCATTTGGGTTTGAATTTTCATATTGATGTTTTTTGGGGTAATTATTAAGTTTATTTAACAGAATGTTGAAATCAATTGGCTTAGGCAAAAAATCTATATTTTTTAATCCTAAACCGGCCGCAATAATACCTCCTTTATCAAGTGCGGAAATAACAATCACTGGAATATTATAATTGATATTTTCGCGGAGTACCTGAATAAATGCAATTCCGGAAACATTAGGCATAATAATGTCGCAGATTACTACTTCTGGAACCTGCTTGGCGAGCTTTTCTATTGCATCCAAGCCGTCTTTTGCACTTATTACTTCGTGTCCTTCAAGGGAAAGTCTAAAGTCAATAGATTTTCTTACTAATACATCGTCATCAACAACCAGGATTTTCATATTGCCGAGAGATTATTTGTGAATACTAATTTCATATAATAGAATTGAAATAAATGCAGCAGCAGTAATTGTCC
>CAISYK010000112.1 GCA_903889605.1 uncultured Bacteroidota bacterium | reverse complement strand
GGGTATTGGAGAGCTAAAGTTGAAGATCAAATGATTTTTTATTGTTCAGAAGGGGCGATTAAAATATACGGAATAGATAAATTTGAAGTTACCCATGATGTTTTGAAAAGATTACGATTACCTGAATACAATTCCATAATAGATGGTGCGTTCAGCAATTTAATTGATGGTCAAAAAACTTTCGATCTTGAATATAAAATTAAACGGTTAAATGATGGTAAAATAATTAATATTCATTCAAAGGTAGACTACAACCCTGAAACCAAAATTTTGTTTGGTGTTATACAGGATATCACCGAGCGCAAGCTCATGGAAGCTGAACTTAAAGAAAGTGAGTTTTTCTTCAAAGAATCGCAGGTAGCTGCCCAAATTGGTTCTTATCATACCGATTTCACTGTTGGATTATGGAAATCATCTGAAGTCCTGGATAAGATTTTTGGTATTGACCAAAGCTATGAAAGAACTATTGATGGCTGGTTAGATATAATATTTCCAGACGATAAGGAAATGATGAACCAATACTTGCTGGAAGATGTAATTTCAAAACGCAGGCCGTTTAATAAAGAATATAGGATTACCCGTAAGGATGATGGAGAAACCAGATGGGTTCAAGGCAATGGGATAGCTGGTTTCGACCGCAAAGGCAATATCCTCACATTGACTGGAACTATCCAGGATATTACTGAACGAAAAAAGGTCGAACATGCTTTAAATGAAGCTAATAAATTCGCTCTCCAGATTACACAAAGCGCCGAGGAAGGTATTATGGTTTATGACCTTGACATGAATTACCAGGTATGGAATCCTTTTATGGAAAAACTTTCAGGACTGCCGGCCTCTGAAGTTGTAGGTAAAAAGCCAATAGATTTATTTGATTTTTTAAAGGATACTCGCTTATTTGAAAAATTTAAAAAAGCACTTTGCGGAGAAACTATTCACGGTGATAATGTTCCTTTCTATTTTCCGGTTACTGGCAAATCCGGATGGGTTTCTGATACCAAATCACCGATGTATAATGCTTACGGCGAAATAATAGGTGTTATTACTATTGTTCGTGATATCACGGAGCGCAAACTGGCAGAGGAAAAACTGAACATTAGCCAAACAAGGCTATTAGCGGCACAAGCAGTTGCAAAAATCGGCAGTTGGGAAACAGATCTGAATAATTTTAATGTTATATGGTCAGAAGAAACCTTCCGTATTTTCGAAATTGACCCTAATGGTTACCTGGTATCTCACCCAGATTTTTTGAAATTTGTTCATCCTGATGATAGACATAAAGTAGATGCGGCTTTTGTTGAATCTTTTGATAAGCATTCTATTAACACCATTATTCATAGGATAATTACCCCATATGGTCACCAAAAGTTTGTAGAAGAACGCTGGCAGATTATAAAGGATGATAATGGAAAACCAATTCGTGCAGTTGGAACCTGTCAGGATATCACCAACCGCAGAAAGGCAGAAGAAGAGCTGGCTGAAAGCAATTCAAAATATCAGTTTATTGTTGAAAACACTGATGATATTCTTTGGACCATGAATCCAGATTTTTCATTGGATTATATT
>CAISYK010000111.1 GCA_903889605.1 uncultured Bacteroidota bacterium | reverse complement strand
TTTAAATTATTAAAAATATTGAGGGTTATGTAAATCAACAAGTATGTCTTGTTTATCGGATTTGCTTTATATTAGGACTGAAAACACTATTTAAGTCTTTGTTTATTACCATGCTGCCAGTCTGGGTTGTATCGGAGTTTGAGGATGATTTAGTTTTTAAACTATTCACGACAGGCGTCAAGTGTCCCCTAACTCCAAAATAACCTATTCCTATCCCCATATTCAGTGTGCTTCCATATTTACTAAATGAAACTGTCTTTCTTGCTTCAGGTTTTGATCTATTCTGTGCAGAGCTGTTAAAACTGATTACAGACATGAAGAAAAGCAAAATAATAATTGACTTTTTCATTAGAATTAATGTTTAAAATTTCGGAAATATTTCCAGAAACAAAGGTGTGCGGTTAAATAACTATAAGTGCTGCATAATTTTTATATTCATTTACATCATTCACACAATAAATTTCATGTTTTTGGAATAATGCAAAAGCCCCATCCAAATTATTATTTGGATGGGGCTTTTAGATTTAAATTATTTCTATTTTGAAACCAGTTTTCCTGTTTGAATAGTATTATTGCCGTTGTTCACTTTATAAAAATATATTCCAATAGGGAGATTGTCAGTTTCAATTAACGATAATTGTTTCGTAATTGCCATTTTCAATACTTCAGCTCCTAAAACATTGTATATCTGAATTTCATAATGGTTATTAAGATGTACCGCATTTAGCATAATGTTCAATGAAGCGGAAAATGGATTTGGATAAATTGTTACTTCGGCTTTGGTGTTTTCTTCATTTGCAGACGATATATTTGTGGTAATGCAACCAGCAGTCATAACCGCATCCATTGCTGTAGTTGTCAATGCTCCGGTTGTTGTAAGCGCTCTTCCATCAAGCACAACGCCGGTATTTAATGCACCCAATGCACCGTTGTTGCAGATTATTGTGCCACAGAAAACAGAGTAGTCGTTTATGCTCACAGCACCTTCAATTTTCCAATAAACATTTTTTGCCTGAGCTCCATTAATCAAAAGAACTTTTGAATAAGTGCTGGTAGATAGCGCACCATTTATCTGAATTACAAATACTGCATTTACATTGCCTTGCGCATTTAAATAAAGAGTATCGGTGAACGAAGCCGCGGCGTTCATAAGGTAGGTATGAGGTGTTAGAACCAGATTGTTTCCAAACTGTGCAGGATATAATAATTCAATATCATAAGGAAGTGTGTTTACATAATTATATGCAACTAATAAATCAGCGGCACATTGCGCTGTAGAAACATCAGGAATATTGTGTATATTTCCAGTGACAAATAATGAATTGTATCCAGTTGCGGAACCATTATTGCTTCCGATGTCGCCGGTGATATGAGTTACACCAGAATTATAAACTGCGCCGTTAGAGGAAAATATAGTATAGCAAGCAGCTGTCCCGAGGTCAGGAGCTGCTGGACCTGTAAGAACAGTACTGCCGCAGCCAATTGGTGTATATGCAAGAACACCGTCAACAGTCACAGCCCCGGCAGTGGAAAGCGCTCTTCCTTCAAGAGTATCATTAGTGTTCATTTCAATTGCACTGTTGTTTGCTATAACAGTTCCTTTCATTGAAGTTCCTGATGCCATGCTAACGAGACCCTCTACTTTCCAAAACACATAACAAGCTTTTGCCCCATTAATCAATTTTATTTTTGCATCAGCATTAGTTGATAAAGACCCCTGAATTTGAAAAATAAATACAGCACTAGAATTTCCCTGGCCATTTAAGGTAAGATCTAAATTCAGGGTTGCTGCGCTTGAGATCGAGTAAACACCAGCAATAAGAGTTTGCCCGTTACCAAGTAAAGGTGCAGGAAAAAAAGCTGGGATTGTACTGTTAAGCTGATTATATGCAATAAGCAGATCTGATGCACATTGTGCGCTTGTGCCGTCATTGTCGTGCATAACACCATTTACATTTCCGAAAGCAGTACTGGATCCATTGTTGGTGCCCACATTGCCTGTAAGCTGCGAAATTCCTGAATTGCTTACCGCCCCATCAGTCGAAAAGAGAACAAAATTTGCAGCCGTACCCAGATTAGGCGCTTGTCCGAAATATACATTGGGCACTAAAAGCAGAATAGCTGCTGATAATGTATTGAGTAGTTTTGTTTTCATTTTGAATATATTTTACATTGTAAATTAATTTTTACAACATTACAAAGGTTTGGATACTCACACTTGAATGTGTTACATAACTTTTGTTAAAAGCTGCATGATTCACACTATATAACAATAGTTCGGTAATTTTTTAGAGTCGTTATTAACAAAGATATGTATAAAAATTTATGGGCATTGAAGTAGAATAAAAAGAAAAAAGCATGAAGGTTGTTTTGTGAAAAAAACTCAACATGCTTTTAACAGGAGCGAG
>CAISYK010000110.1 GCA_903889605.1 uncultured Bacteroidota bacterium | reverse complement strand
CTGCAGACCCTTGATTCCAATGCCCTCGCAGATGTTTATCTGATGCCTACCTTTTTGGCGGCTGCTGAAAGTTTCGCCACTCTCGGTGAAATCGCCGATACAATGCGCAATGTTTTCGGAGAGTATAAATAATTTACAGGTATTTTGGCGTGTCCCTGCTGGCCGGGCTTGGAGTTTATTCTGAGCCCTTCGGCTTTGCTCAGGACAGGCTCTGTCGAAGGGCCGCAATCTTTTTGCCCTGCGGGACAAAAAGGATTTTCGCGGAATTTATCCTGAGCCTGTCGAAGGAATCCCTCATGCAGCATTTACAATGAAATAGACATATCATTTAAATGCATTTTTTACCGAAACTTGAGTTTATATTTACTGCGGAAAAATTGCTAATTTTGTTTTAATGAAACGATACATTTCTTTTACAACAGTCATCCTTTTCTTGTTGCTTTTAACAAGCAATAAAGGAATTTCACAGGAAACTAAGGATGATACTAACGAAATCCCACTGACATTTACACCTAAAAAAGGTTTGCGCCTTGGCTTATTTATAGGTTCTTATTTTGCAAATCAGTATACAGCCGGCATGTATGATGGATATGGTTTTGATATTGACGGCAATAAAAATAATTGGGATAATAGTCTGATGAACCAAAAAATAAATATGGAATACGGCGGTAAAGGCTATGCCGGACAGATAGATCAGATTGGACTCTCACTTGGAGTTGACCCCGCAGGTCCGCCTTGGACATTCGATGAAAGCGACATGCCAATGAATATGAGATACAGCCCGGCTTTTGCAGTAGGTTTAAATTGTATTTATTCCGTGGATGTAAAGAATGCTGTATTATTAAACATTAATCTTTCAAAATTAAATATAGGCGGAAATTTCACCATCGTAACTCCACTTACTACTGGTATGACACAGATTAATGATCGTATTAAAACTTTTCCTATTAAAGGCGGCGAACAACGCATGATGCTGCAATTTGGTTATCAGCGTATATTAGGTGATAATGATAAAATTAATTTTTTGGTTGAAGGAGGAATGAATGCCACAGTAACAAAATTCGATATTAATCAAATTTTGATTAACAATCTAAAAATAGATCTTCTTAGTTATTACAACCAGACTGCCTATTCATCAGCTTTAATGGTTAAGAAACCTATTGGCACAGGATTGGGAGTATTCGCTGGATTAGGAGCGAACATAACAATGAATCCAAAATTTACTATTCAAATTATTTATAGTCCAACCTATGAAAAAATAAATATTGGAGTAAGTCCCAGGTTAAAGTTCCAGAATGCAGTAGGTTTAAGGGTTTATTATAATTTTTAGAGAGCCCCTCCCAGCCTCCCAAAAGGGGAGGAGAAGTTAATGAACCTCGCAGCCAAAAAGATTTCGTTATATCTTTTGATCGGTATTATTGAGAAAACAGCATTGCTGTAAATTCATCCCCCGTGGGGATTATTAGGTTGGGCTTTTCACTTCCGTTTCCTTAACGCCAGCATAGAATTTCCTCTCTTTTAAATAATAGAAATTCCCTTTAGCCATCACATGTACGATTAAATTTTCAATCGATATAGGGGTACCGTCTGGTAAATCTGCAATATTTGAATGACGAATGTTGTGCCCGTCGAAAATAAGAATCAAACCTGAACCTATGGCTTCCATTTTGTTGCCTTCTTTTATAACAACGCCTGTATCTTCACCTAAACCAATCCCAATACATCCTGGGTTACTTGCAACAGCTTCGGATAAACGCCCAAAACGCCCGCGCGTGACAAAATGAGAATCTATAATAACATCTTTAATGAAAGCCAGTCCCGTTGTTATTTTCACTTCGCCTTTTAAAAGAGCATGAGTGCTGCTGCCGTGATAAATCATGGTATTGCTCATTGCCATTGCACCTGCGCTTGTTCCGGCTATCAGAAAGTCATCATTTTGATAACGGTCATGGATAAGTTCCAAAATATCAGTACCACCGAATATCATGCTTAAACGCAGCTGATTTCCGCCTGTAAACATAATTCCATGAGCTTTTTTAATACGCTCAATATATTCTGGTTTTTGCGCATCCTCCCGATTTTTGATATGCATTACACCAACATTTTTACAACCCAATCTTCCAAATGACTGAATATAATTTTCACCAACCTCTTCAGGAATTTGAGAAGCCGTAGTAATAACTTCAATAACGGAATCAATACCTTTCATTTCAGATAATATCCGTTTCAGAATTCCAAACTCAAAAAACACAAGCTGTTCTTTTTGAATAAATGCCGGATCCATACCGGTACCTTTGTCTTCACTGCCTCCTATTGAAACTAATTTCCCTTTTGGAATTTCCATCGAATTTTGATTTTTTTTAGTAATTGATTTGAAAAATGTTATTAAGATGTTTTTTATCTCAATACTCAAATCTACAAATCTCTTTATACAAATTAGGTTGTAAATTTAACTTTAAACCATTCAATAACGAAATATTATTT
>CAISYK010000109.1 GCA_903889605.1 uncultured Bacteroidota bacterium | reverse complement strand
GCGTATAATAAAATTAAAATATTGGTTCACTGGTAAAAAGAAAAATGGAAAATTGTAATGTAAATAATAGAATATATAATAACATAAATAAAATGATCACAGAAAATGAAGTAACGGATATTCTCGGAGAAGAATTGCCAGAAATAAATAACGAATTGGAGAAGCTGCCAAGCTCCAATAATATTTACAAAACGATGGAATGCTTTGTTGACCTTACAAAACAGTTTATCTGTAAAGGCAATCTTAAAGAAGTAAAGCATTGTTTTAGAATAGCCGAAAAAATGTTAGCCAATGGAAATAACACTGTTAAAAATGCCATTGAAAATGTGTATGTGTATTCACTGGGAACTGTTGTTGCGCTTAGCAGCTTAAAAACGAATAAATTGAAAGAAATCTTCACTGGTTCGCTTAGAACAGAATATAACAAACAAGTTTGTGCAAGCGGAATTTAATTGATAAAACTCATTGATGGCTTTGACTAAAAACATTTCAATTCACTTATTAATTAACTAACCTTTGCTGAAAAATCAACCATGATGAAAAAACGAAAACAAATAATTGAATTTATCCTTTACTGTGAAAACAATCACTCTATAAAATATCATTAGTCACTGTATATAT
This sequence comes from uncultured Bacteroidota bacterium, assembly GCA_903889605.1. Lineage (GTDB taxonomy): Bacteria > Bacteroidota > Bacteroidia > 2-12-FULL-35-15 > 2-12-FULL-35-15 > 2-12-FULL-35-15. Next base: position 2,042 of record CAISYK010000109.1, on the reverse strand, counting down.
ATATATATAACCTTTGCAAAAAAATTAACTAACCATTGCTAATATGAATTTAAACATGATGACAATAACACTTTTAATTGCGGGACTAATATGTTTCGCTCTTTTTTATAAAGCAATTAACTTTTTTGATAACATCTAAATTACAAACCTATGACAGCATTATTTATTTTATCTATTGCGGTTTTCTGCTACCTCATTTATGTGCTGCTAAAACCGGAAAAATTCTAAATCTTAAAAACTAATAAATATGAATACAGAATTAATCGGAGTTGTCGCCACATTTGCCATTACGGTATTGCTGGCCATCCCATTTGGTAAATACATTGCCAAAGTTTTTAATAATGAAAAAACTTTGCTTGATTTTATTGCACCAGTTGAGCGTTTTATTTTCCGCATTTGCGGGATAGATACCACTGAAGAAATGAATTGGAAGCAGCATTTAATGGCTTTGCTTTCCATCAATATGCTTTGGTTTGTTTATGCGTTTGTTATGCTGCTTACACAAGGCAGTTTGTTTTTAAACCCGGACGGCAACCCGTCCATGAGCCCTGATTTGAGTTTCAATACCGCTATTAGTTTTATGGTGAATTGCAACTTACAGCATTATTCCGGGGAATCAGGCTTAACTTATTTAACCCAATTAGTAGTTATCACATTTTTGATGTTTGCTTCGGCGGCTACCGGAATTACAGCATTAATAGTTGTTTTCAATGCTATGCGTGATAAGGTTACTGATAAACTTGGTAATTTTTTTGTGATTTTCACAAAAACAATTACGCGTATATTACTGCCGGTAAGTATTGTAATAGCAGTTTTACTTGCATTTAACGGCACTCCGGCAAGTTTTGCAGGGAAAGATACCATCATAACAATGCAGGGAGATACCACTCAGGTTTCACGCGGCCCGGCAGCAGGGATGATTGCCATCAAACATTTAGGAACAAATGGAGGCGGTTGGTTTGGAGCAAACTCTGCACACCCTTTAGAAAATCCGAATTACTTTACCAATATGCTGGAAATGGTTGTGCAAGTGCTTATTCCTATTGCCATGATTTTTGCATTGGGCTTTTATATAAAAAGAAAAAGATTTTCGTATGTAATTTTTGGTGTAATGACGTTTGGAATGCTGACATTATTAATTCCAACAATGCTGGCAGAAATAAAAGGAAATCCTGCCATTACAGAGATGGGTATTAATCAAAGTGCAGGCGCCACTGAAGGGAAAGAGGTGCGTTTTGGCGCTCCGGCATCCGCTTATTGGAGCATAGTAACTACTATTATTTCTACTGGTTCTGTAAATTCCATGCACGATAGTTCAATGCCTGTTTCAGGGGCAATGCAAATGGTTGGAATGATGACCAACGCTTTTTATGGAGGCTGCGGAGTTGGTATTTTAAACTATTACATTTTCCTCATAATAGCTGTATTTATTTCAGGATTAATGGTTGGGCGAACCCCTGAATTTTTAGGGCGAAAGATAGAAGCAAAAGAAATGAAAATTGCGACACTTATTGCATTGCTGCATCCATTCATCATATTAGTTGGTACTGCTCTATCCTCATGGACATTGGTGAAATATGGAAATGCCGGCTGGGCAGTTCACCCTGCCAATTGGTTAAATAATCCGGGTAATCACGGGTTTTCAGAAATGCTCTATGAATACACATCTTCAGCAGCCAATAACGGCAGCGGGTTTGAAGGGTTGGGTGATAATAATATGTGGTGGAATGTTACAACAGGTTTTGTATTGATACTTGGAAGATTCCTTCCAATAATTGGCCCGCTTGCCATTGCCGGTATTTTGGCGAAGAAAAAATTTATCCCCGAATCAGCAGGAACATTGCAGCCAGATACAGGAACATTCGGTATTATGACGTATGCGGTAATTATGATCATTGCAGCTTTAGCGTTTTTCCCGGCATTAGTACTTGGCCCATTAGCAGAATATTTTAGTTTATATCATTAAGCAGCGTTTAAATTTTATTCAAATACAATGAGATTATTCAATAGCCATCATACTTTCTAGATTCCGCTCGAAAGGG
>CAISYK010000108.1 GCA_903889605.1 uncultured Bacteroidota bacterium | reverse complement strand
TTAAAGAACAACAGCTAAGATTTTTAACTAAAAAAGCTGCAGAGTTAAATATGCAACTTGTTCATAATTAGAAAAATAAAAAAATACGTCAATGGTAGCGGAGTCGAGAAAGTGTGCTAGGGAAATGATTAGACTAAAATATATTAAGTAATGGTATAACCTGAACACTTTGCATACTGAACCTTTCCTTGAAAAAGGAGAGGTTGATTGGCTGTTTTATATTTCAGTTTGGTATTATAGTTTTGTGCCAAATAAAATCGACAATTTTCAGCAAAAAAAAAGTGTGTTAAATAAACACACTTTTTTTTATCCTACGAAAATGAAAAACTTATTCCAGAACCCATGCCAGCAAAGCCATGCGTAAAATCATGCCATTTTGTGTCTGGCGGAAATAGGCAGCCCTTGGGTCATTGTCAATGTCCCTTGAAATTTCATTAAATCTCGGTAAAGGACTTAAAATAATGGCTTTTTTATGCATCAATTTAACGGCTTCCTTATCAATAAAATAATTCTTTTTCAAATTATTGAATTCCAAATCATTCCCGGTAAAACGTTCTCTTTCAATCTGCGTAGTATAAACTACATCAACTTCAGGAAGCACTTTATGCAGGTCAGACTCAACAGTATACCATGTTTTGTGTTCCTCCAGATGGTCAAGAATATCCTGTTTCATCTGCAGTGATTCAGGAGAAACAAAATACAATTTCACCCTTTCATATTTACTCAATAGGTATGATAAGGAGCGCACGGTGCGGCCGTCAGCAAGATTGCCTACCAGCGCTACTTTTAATCCGTCAAGCTTATTTGTTTCTTTGTGGATAGTGTATAAGTCCAATAGGGCCTGTGTTGGATGCTGTCCGCCTTTGCCGTCGCCGGCATTAATAAGAGGTACGGAGCATACATCAGCAGCCCTTGATGCACCGCCTATTTCATTATGGCGCAGAGCGATAACATCGCAGAAATCATCTACTACCCGTATAGTATCTTCAAGTGCATCTTCAGGTGATACCGAAAAAAATGCGGAAGCATTTTCCATAGTAAGCACTTTTCCGCCAAGCCTTGACATTGCCGCCTCAAACGAAAACCTTGTCAGGCTCGAAGAACCAAAAAACAGCGATGCCATTATTTTCCTGTCATAATCGCGTGTTCCGCCGCGTTTAACAATTTGTTCCATTTCATTTACGCGCAAAAACAATTCCCTGATTAAGGGCTGGGTAAACTGCTGAGAATTTAAAATGTGTTTTAGTTTCATGAATTGCCTCCTTTTTCGTTTGCAAAGATGTGTGTGCCTGTTTTTCCGCTTACTGCTTCTGAAATCAATTCAGGGCGGGTTATAATTACTTCATTTCCGCCTTTCGAAAGGAAATCAACAGCGGCCTCAACCTTTGGCCCCATGCTGCCTGCCAGGAAATGATTTTCACCCATATATTTCAATGCCTCGGCTAGTGAAATGTTATCAAGCGCCAGCTGGTTTGGTTTATTAAAATTAAGGTAAACTTTATCGGTATCTGTTGAAATAATAAATGTATCAAGTTCCAATTTGTTTGCCAGCAGTGACGAAGCCCTGTCTTTATCCACAACAGCCTCAACTCCGTGATAAATTCCGTCTTTGTCGATCACAGGAATTCCGCCTCCGCCCACTGCTATTACAATAAATCCTTCCGACAGACAGTATTTTATTGCATCCAGCTCAACAATTTCAAGCGGGTATGGTGATGGAACAACGCGCCTGTAACCCCTTGCGGCATCTTCAATGATTCTCCAGCCCAATTCATTTTTCCTTTGCTCAGCCACTTCCTTTGAATAAAAAGGCCCTATAGGTTTAGATGGATTAGCGAATGCAGGATCTTTTTCGTCAACAACAATCTGTGTAAGTATTGTTATCACAGGAATTTTGAGTCCCAGGGCATGCAGCGCAGTGCGCATTGCATTTTGTAGGAGATATCCCATTTCCCCTTGTGTGGAAGCATCACAGCTGTCCAAAGGAAGCTGGTAAACCTGGTGCGACGCCAGTTCTGAGCGTATAAGCATGGCTCCCACCTGGGGCCCGTTGCCGTGTGTGATCACAATTTTATGACCCTGCTGAACCAGTTTAGCCAGATGGGCGCATGTTGTGTTTGCATTTTCAGCCTGCTCCTTCACCGATCCGCTTTGTCCAGCCCTTATCAGTGAATTGCCGCCGATTGCAATTAATATTGGTTTTCCCATGAAGAGTTTTTTTTACTTAATAAGTTTCGGCAATTTTTTAAGCCGGATTGTAATAAGTTAGGTTATGTTGTTATGCTTTGATTAATAAATTACAAATCATTTGGGCGTTTCCCTTTCTTAAACAAGAAAGGGGCGGGCTTGGAGTTTATCCTGAGCGACGCCGAAGGGCTCCAATCTTTTTGTTCGTTCCTCACAAAAAGGATTTCCGCTTCAATCCCTAACGCGGCATTATCAATGGAATAAGCATTAATAATGTTAATCAAGGATTGGATTTTCCCAAATCGTGTGTTGTCACCCAGAGCCTGTCGAAGGTTGTGCGGTGGCTTGCCCAAATACTTCGACAGGCTCAGCATGACCTACGCACACAACATTTATTTCTACACTTG
>CAISYK010000107.1 GCA_903889605.1 uncultured Bacteroidota bacterium | reverse complement strand
TTTCATATTGCAACGCTTTGGACGGCAGGGGCAAATGTAGGCTAATTTCCCAATCAGGTGAAGGGATGGAATCTCCATCTCTCACTTGAAAAAAAATTATTTTCCCTGCCAAGGGTTGCATTTATAAGTTGAATTTACGAAATGCATTAATAATACTCGACCTGAAAGAAAGCGCCAAAAGCAAAAATACCTGCCAATCTAAATTGTTTATTCCAGTGTGTTTCAGCAGTTATTAATTAATCTTAACTGCTTTTGCCCAATCTAATTTTTTTCCAAAACCAAGCGTATTATCGGTCATTTTAATTGATATGAGTTCAATTACCCATAAATCGCCCGGCATTACCAGGGAAAAAGGGAATTTCAGGTAATATTTTTTTTTCGCCTCCTCCAGCAAATCACCTTGAGGCGCTATAAATTTTCCAACAAATTGTATACCTTTTATTGTTCCGGTTTTATCAAGATCAGGGATAATTGTGCCTGCAACCTTTTCATTTATAAGAGCGTTGCTTATATGTTTTGTTTTTGGGTCTGATTTGAACACAATAAAATCACCTTCAGTTATGTAAGCATAAAAACAGCTTGCACATTGCGGTGTATTGTCAACAGCAGTGCAGAAAGTTAAGTTTTTCTCACTTTCAATAAATGATTGAATTTTTTTATCCATTTGTTTTATTATTGGAGATTTAGGATTGCCGAAAATTAGAAAAGAATCCGTGTTTATAAAAATCAGCAATTTCTATTTAAATTTGAATTATCTGAATAACTTTTGTCGGGCAGTTTCGGGCAGCCTGCAAATTTTCAGGCTTTTCGTCATCTCCGACAATTACTGAAAAAATTTGTTTGTTATTAACGCCTCCTATCAGAACGCTTTTGCCGTCTTTGCGCGACATCCTCCATCTCGAAGCAGAGGCCTCCACACAGGCGTTGCACCCAATACATTTATCGCGCAGTTGAATAATTCTTATCATTCGGCATCTATCACTTTATATAATTTATCTGATGGACGGATTTTTTCAGCAAGAGGAAAAGAAAAAATATCTCCCTTGTTTACTGTATTTACCTGGGCGTCATCTATCCGTAATTCAGTTACCTTGTCCTGTATTATTCCTGTTGTAGGCCCTACCACCATTATGTTATCACCAACAGACAGCTGGTTGGATTCAAGTTTAAATTCTGCAGCCTTCATATTGCTGAAATATTTCAGCCCTTTACCAACATATATTTTTCTTTTAGTTGCTTTTGACCCATATTCATCAGTCCATTCACCTATTTTTTTTCCTAAATAATAGCCGTCCCAAAAATCCCTGTTAAAAACCGTTGAAAGCTCTTTTTTCCATTCTTCAATCTTATCTTTAGTATAAGTGCCGTCATAATAAGAGTTTATTGCCTCGCGGTAACATTTAGCGGTAGTGTATACATAGTCGGCAGAGCGGCCGCGCCCTTCAATCTTTATTATATTAACACCCGATTCAATTATTTTATCCAAAAAATCGATTGTGCATAAATCTTTGGATGACATGATATATTCATTTTCAATATCATATTCTATCCCCTCTTCTTTGTCTTTAACAGTGTAATCTCTACGGCAATTCTGAATGCATGCCCCCCTGTTTGCCGAAGCATTATGAGAATGCAGGCTTAGGTAACATTTGCCTGAAATGGCCATGCATAATGCTCCGTGTGCAAATATTTCTATCTTAACCAATTCTCCTGAGGGACCTGTAATGTTTTCCCGTTTTACCTGTTTTACAATATCTCCAACCTGCCTTAAACTCAGTTCCCTGGCAAGTACAATGGTATCGGCAAATGCAGAGTAAAAATCTACTGTTTCAATATTGCTTACGTTGGATTGGGTGGATATATGCACCGGCATTCCTATTTTTTTTGCATAGCCTAAAACGGCCTGGTCACAGGCAATAACAGCATCAACATTGTTTTCTTTTGCTGCGTTTATGATTCGTTTCATCAAAGAAACATCATGATCGTAGATAATTGTATTTAAGGTCAGGTAAGTTTTTATTTTTTTCTCGGAACATTTTTCCTTAATACTGCTTAGGTCATCAATAGAAAAGTTATTGCTTGATCTGGACCGCATATTTAATTGATCTATACCGAAATAAACAGCATCAGCCCCCCCCTGAATTGCGGCTTGTAAAGATTCAAATGATCCGGCAGGAGACATCAGTTTAACATGATCCATATTTCTTATTTTGAGTCCGAATTTGCCGGATTTTAACTACAACGAATATGATTTAGATCACTCTTTATATTAAATCAGGTCTATTTTTGAAAAAAAGGCTCAGATTTTATGAGATGTACAATATTTTAATCTTGCCTGAACTTTGCCGAGCGGCAAATAGATTCTGTTTTAAAGTAATATTTTACTTATTAGAAACTTGTATGATTTGTCATTATGGTAAGAAGAAATTCAAAATATTTAATTGAGATTTTTCTTCTTCAAACAAGACTCTATCGTACTGAGAAGGTTGATATCATCAAAAGGCTTGGTAAGATATGCATCAGCTCCAATACTTTTCTGGTAATCCCAATTTTCTTCTTTAGCTGAGAGAAATATAAATGGGATTGAA
>CAISYK010000106.1 GCA_903889605.1 uncultured Bacteroidota bacterium | reverse complement strand
TGAGTTATTTTTCAAACTATGTTGTAAATTAAACTTAGGAACATTAGAAAGAATGCCACAGTATAAAGACAAAAAAGATGATGTTAAATTCGATTTAGGGTTACTGTTGTATCCTGTTTTAATGACAGCAGACATAATAATAAATGATCCTGACATAGTTATTATAGGCAAAGATCAATCCGCTCACTTAGACCTTTGTAATGATATTTCAAAGAGAATTGGTGGTAAAGAATACAAATATGAATATGGTGATGTTGAAAAAATAATGTCACTATTAGACCCAACAAAAAAGATGTCAAAATCTTTTGGTGAAAAAAATGTTCTTTATCTTTTTGATGAAAATTATACTTCAAAAATAAAGAAAGCAAACGCAAATGATGAAGGTTTGATAAATATTAAAAAAATTGGAAAAGGAATTGGTATTGATGTTGATAAATATGAAATGAACATAGATTTGAAAATGGCAATATCTAAAAGAATGAATGAATTATTTACTTAATGGAAGCGTACTCAAATTGGTTTAAGAGGATAGTCTTGAAAACTATTAGGTCACCTAAGACGTGATGTGTGGGTTCGAGCCCCACCGCTTCCGCAAAGAATACGAACAGCAAATCAAACGGTTAAAAAACAAACTTGAAACTTGTTATAGTGATTCAAATTCACAAATTGTATTCTGAACTTGGAGACACCTATTGGTGTAGTTAGCAATTTCGAAAATTGTGAAGTCAGTGAGAAACTGATCTGAGCGTTCAACTCGCTCTGTCTCCGCAAAGTTAATATGGAAGATAAATCAGACAGGGATCTGACACCGCCTGCTAAGCGTGTGGCTCATTAACTTGGGTGGGCTTCGATTGCTCTATCTTCCGCTGTGCTAGTAATCGGTAATTGGCTTCCGACATGATTGTGGCTCATGAAGATCTTAACGGATTTATGCGGGTTCGAGCCCCGTCTAGCACCTATTTGGTGTAGTAACTCAGCCTGGTAGAGTGCTTCCCTGAAGAGGAAGTGGTCAGTGGTTAAAATCCACTCTATACCGCAAATAAAATGGTGATTGTAGACCGTAATTGGAAGCGGGGCAGACTGTGAATCTGTATATTATATCCATGTGGGTTCGATTCCCATCTTTCACCCTCAAAAGATTTAACAAAATAATAGAATCGAAAGTCAGTTATGACCCATAATTTTTTATATATACTAATAAAAAGGTTATGATAAAATGGACAGAAAATGAAAAAAATAAAGCAATAGAATTATTAAAAAATGGTAATAGTTATAAACAAATTGCTGAGTTATTAAATAGAACAGTTAAAAGTGTTCAAAGAAAATTAGAAGGATATCATTCAACATATAGGAGTACATTATATCACGAACTATATTGTAAATGTTGTGGTGAAAAATTCAAATCTCTTATAACAGAAAATAGAATTTTTTGTAGTAAAAAATGTCAATTACAAAATATAATAGATGATAAAAAAATAGATTATACTAAAATAAAAAATTCAAAATGTATAGATTGTGGTTGTGATGTTAAAATAAAAAACAATAC
>CAISYK010000105.1 GCA_903889605.1 uncultured Bacteroidota bacterium | reverse complement strand
TTCATTTTCTTTTTTTATTTCTAAAAGGTCAAATACTGTTTCGATTTGTTTCGGCTCTTCCACAAAGGATTGCAGGATGAGCATTATTTTATCCAGCTGTTCCTGACTGAAGCGGGTTTCCAATTGTTTTAAGAATACGAGCTGTGCTTTTACCTCCTCAGACACTCCTGCTTCCGCTGGTGTTTTCTTTTTAAACACCACTTCTGTCTCTGGCTCGCTGTTTTCAATCTGCATGTTATTTTCTTTTGCTATCAAACCTGCAAGCGCATCTCCTCCGGGTAATTTTGCAACCCAATGCGGATTGCGTTTTACCATTCCTTCCACAATCACAGAAGCAACATCGCCGAGATTCACATCACCCCAATGCAGCTTTTTGCTTTTGAATTGGCTCACCTGTTTTTCCAAATCATCGATGTACTCTTCTGCATCTGCTAATTCTTTTTTGCATGTATCGAAATCACGTTTCAGTAGATCTGTCTGCCAGCGTTCTCTTTCCTGCGCCAAGGACTGCATTAACCTTTCATTGATTTTGTTTTCCAGTTCCATGCCGGATAAACCTTGTGTCTGCGGTGTTTGAGCCTGCACAGGATATTCAGCCGTTTTTTTCTTTTCGAGAAAAAATGTGAACTGCTGATAGCGGTTGGAGTTTTCAGTATTGTAGATAAATACTTTTACTGTTTCGGTAGTATCATCAAGATATACTTTGTGATCTTCGAGGGAATCAATTTTGCTTGTGCGCGGTACAACTTTCACATCGTCAACGTACACTTCAAAATATTTTCCTTCTCCTTTTTCGGACATGTCGTGAAGCCACATTTTAAATTGCGACAGTTTAACATCATTGTATGGATTGGTATGCTGCATTACTTTTTGTTTTGATTTGTTATTTTGTGTTTTGGTATTACTTGAATGAATCGCAGGTGATTTATTCCGGATAAGTGATTTGTGATTTGTATTTTGCTTTGATGCTCGTACTGCATTTCATTCGTATTCATTTCACTCAAGTCGAAAATTCCTGTTTCACTTTCCACTCTCACATTTTCGGCTTCTTCAACGAGATAAAAAAACTGGTTGAATGCATCAATGCTTTGTTCTTCATTGGCTTGCAGCACCAAGTGCCGGAACCGGATATAGTAATCTTTCTTGTATCCTAATTCCTGCATCCTTCTTGGGATGTATTCTAAAGCAAGGTTTATTGTCATTCTTTATTCCTCCACATTAATCCATACATAAACTCTTACTTCATAATTGATGTCAGCATTTTGAGACTTTCCTAAAACATCCAAATACCAGCCTTGAATAATTGTTGACTCTGCATCTACCTTCACTATCTCTTCTGTTCTTTTATTGCCGTGCGTGCAGTCATTCACATTAAACCCCTTGTCGCTAAAATCTCCGTAGCTAAGATTTGCCTCTGCGCCCAGCACTTCACCTGAATAAAACCAATTCGATTCTTCACAGCTTTGCAGTTTCAACTCTCCGATTAATGGACTTCTTTGAAAAAGGTTTTGTGAATGATCACCAATAATCAGCTGTGATTTAAAACTAATTGCATCCGGCTTGTCAATCAATCTCCACCCGCATTCAATTCCGATTAAGAATTTGGTATTCTTTGGAAGCTTGATTTGAAAATGCTTTCGTTCACCTTGCCGTTTTACACTTATTTTGGTAACCATCACCTGCTCCTTCATCATAACTCATCCTCCATTTCGCAGTCGAGATATAAACTCACACGGTAAGGAGCGAATATCGATCTGCCGTCATCTAAATCATTATAAGTAATCTGTACTCTGCCATTTCCGGGGGAAACACCTCCTAAATCATAGTAGCGGTGCTTTGGTGCTACATTTATTCCCGACATCAATAATTTACTTTCGTAATTATCAGGGAAAAATTCCTCCTTGTTTATTTCAATCTTTTGAGTGCCTCTGTAATAGAGTAAATCATCTTTGTCCGAAGTCACCAGCACACCATGCACTTTCACAATGTTCTTATCCAATTCAAATGTATCTCCCACGGTAGAGTTTGCCTGAGTGATTTTTATATCAAATCTTTTTTTCGTTGCTTTTAACATGGTTTTGTTTTTCTTAACCGGGAGATTTCTCTCCCGGTGTAAATGGTTAATGATTATGGAGTGGTGATTGTTCCATGCAAGCCGACATACAACTGTGTTTTGGGATCGAGTCCTTCCATCGAACCAAGCTCTACTGTGAACTCAACCAAGATGTCATCGTGAATCAAACGAGGGTTCGCCAATTTGAAATAGCCCAATGGAAGACTGTGCATATTCAGCGTTTTGAATGCAGCAATGCTGGTTTCCGGCATAATGATTTTTTTGTTGGCTTTCAAACTGAACTCTCCATTTGCGATTGCAGGATAATCTTCCAGCTGAGTAAATTTTGAACCGATGATTTTATCAGTAGTGCCGTCAAAAGGAATTGAAGCCAGCAGTATGATACCGCTTACCAATAAGGCTTGATTCTTCGGCAGTTTCGCATTGCTGATATTCCGCAGGCCTACTTCTTTCACATCCTGTGTTTCAAATAATTTGATGGTTTTTGAATTCACCGGTTTGATGGAGTAGATGATGGTATCTGCTAATCGTAATTCACCTTTGGCCAGCGCAGTTTTAATGTGCGGCGGTAATTCGGCGAAATGCTTTTCCATTTCTGCACGTGAGCCTTTACTCGATACTCCTGGATTTGCAAGTTTGTTTACCACACGCTGGCGGGCAATCGGGTTCATTTTGCGAAGTGCGCCCAGCAGTTCTTCTCCTTCTGCACCATCTAATCCAAGTAATGCCCCGGCATTGTTGTACTGTTCTGTACCGTCTAATATTTCTAACATGATTTTTGTTTTTTTATGATTTTACTTTTGTTGAATTTTTTGTGTGTGATGGATGTTCTGATTTTGTTTAGTAAATTTTTTCTGATGGTTCCACTAATCCCATTTCTTCTTCACCGTCCAAATTTTCTTCAAGCCCGCTGACATTGTTATACTTCATTGCGCTGTCCTGAATTTTTTTTTGGATTGAATCTAATTCGCTCATATCAATTTCGCCCATTGATTCATCGGAGTTCGGATAAGCAAAGTATTGAACCTGACCAAGTCCGTTGGTTGCTTTCTCATCGGGCTTCTCAGCCTTCGTTTCTTTTGCTTTCAACACTTTGTCAAGGAAGATTCTGCGCTTCATGTCTTCTTTTAATAACAGCAGCCGTTCTTTAACACCGCTTATTCCTGAAGCTGGTGTGCCGTTGATTCCTGAAATACTTTGGTAAGTACCCGAAGCCATCATTCCTAAACCGAGTGCCGATGCAATTCTATTTTTAGCATAGTGGCCAAATCCCGTCACCGCTGCTCCTACAATGAAAGACAATCTTCCCAACGTAGCTCCTGCAACTCCGCCTCCGATTACGCCGACAACAATATCTTTTCCCAATTCAGCTGCTGCATCTTTCACTCTCTCTCCAGTGCTTCCATCTCCTGTTCCGCTGAGTGTTTTTTTGAGTGCTGCTTTTTGATAACTGTTTTTATTTTTTGCCATTTTATTTTTGTTTAACCTTTTGTTCGTTTTACATATATGCTACTGCTTCTTTTTTTTTGCCTTTTCCTCCTCCTTTCTTTTTCTTCCCTTTTTTAAAACCTTTTAACTGCGGTGTTTGTGCATGAGCCGAGGGCTTTGGTTTCATTACTTTAACTCCGAGATAAATCAATCCTAATCCTGTTACAGCAATTGCTGCGGGTTTGATCCATTTTTTATTGTTGTCCCAAAAGCCCGGCGGTTTGTCTCCGTTGTCCGAAGTGTCGGAAGTTTTTATCAATGATTTTAATTTTTTCGCTCCGCCGTTTCCTTCTGAATCTGCGCCATCTGAACCGCTGTCATCGCTGTTAGTGATTTTTATATCTCCCGCACCTTTAGCAACTTCTTCTGCTGATGTCCCATCGCCTGATTGAGAATCGGTATTCTCAAAATCTTTTCCTTCTTTATTTTTTTTCGGAAAAATGCTGCCGATGCTTTTTAACAGTGCTGCGATCGCTCCAACGATCCCTGTTGCGGAGGCAATAGAAGCTCCAGCTGCTGCCGAGCCGAGTTCTCCTACTCCGTTCAAATTTTCCTCATTGAACATTTCATTTCCAAGCAGCACATTTGAAGAAGCATTTTCATCAAGACCGCTCATGTCATCAACGATATAACCGAATCCGCTTACTTCATGATTCTTGTTGCCTTTGCCTGTAAGGATTGCTTTCTTTAGGTTCTCAGGCTTGCCGCCGGAATCGTAAAAAATCTTTTCCAGCTTGTCTTTTATTTTTTTTAGTTTTTGAAACTTGCCTAAGTCTGCATCTTTTTGTTTTGCCTGCGCATCGGTGAGGTAAGAAAACTTTAACCGCTGTGCCACTTTGAAAAGATTAAGTTTCATACTGATTAATATCCCTTCACGAATTAAAGTTGTCGCTGGGTTCAATCGATTAGTAATATGAAGTCCTTTGTGAATAAGGTTTATCAGTTTTCCTTTTTTTGATGTATCACCTTCACTTCCGGGAGGCTGGGTCATTTTTTTGAAAAGTTTTATTTTTCCCAATCCGCCTCCTTCTAATTCTTCCCAGCCCATAAGGTCTTGCGCGTCTATATTGTTTGTGCCGGGTACTCCGTTTAAATATTCTAAGTCCATGTTTGTATCTTGTTTTTCTGAGTAAGGTTCTTCATAATTGAATCGGTCAACCACACAATCGACCGTGATGTAATGTCCCGCTGTCGGAACTATTGGATAGATATGTTGAAAGTAATCGTGGCTGTATTTAGTGATTCGCAGTTTGTGCTTGATTTTTAAATTGCTCAATACGCTGCTTATAAAAACTGTGTAACAATCACAATCAACTCCCTGAAACCTATCGTACCATGCTCTCGCAGGGCTTCTGATTTGTTCTCTGCCATCTGCATCTTTTTTGTAAGCGATGTGGGTATAAACAAAGTCCCAAATGTTTTTGCAGGTTTCGTACACATTTTTTCCTTTAAGAAGCGGTGCTAACTTTGAAGTTTGAAACAAGGTTTCTCTCACCGCTTTTGGAATGAACCGGACTGTGTCATTTACCGTTGCGCCCTTTTTTATTGTCGGATCAAGGAAGAGCGGTTTTGGAAATAAATGTTCGAACTCTTCACCGCTTTTAATTTTCCGCTTTTTTGCTGCTTCCATTCTGCATTCCTGTTAATTGTACTTCATCTGTTTTTTCATAAGGAACTTTTCTCCACCCCAAATCAATTGTTGTCATTGTAGTAACACCAATCTTAAATGCACTGCCTTGTTGAACCGCCTGCAACAGGCTATTAGCAGTAGAGAGGAGGCTGAGCATCGGAATGCGTATCATTATTCCTTCAAACTTCGCTTCACCAAATGCCGGAAGTGCAATGTCTTTATTGACCGCCTGCGAACTTCCTATGCTCTCACTTTTTAACAGAAGTTTGATAAATGGGAATTTGAGTTTTAAACCTGTGCGGGTTGGATTTTTCAACTGCACATCTACCCTCAGTATTATTCCCTGCAAATCCACTTTGTGTAATGTTACTGTCGGAACAACTTCAAGACTCACCGAAGTATTCTTCAATCTCCACAAATACACTCCGCCTGCTGCTAAGCCCCCTCCTATGCCTAAGCCTAGTAATATTTTTCTAATGCTTGCCATTTATTTTTCTTTTGATCCTATCGCTGAAATATTCTCCGCCTACTTTGAAAGCCATCCAAATTGCACCACCTACAAAGGCTTTTATTGCATAGTCTGCGAGTCCGGAGTAATCGATATTCGCAAACAGAATACTTGCTGTAAGCAGCATATTTCCGGTACTGTCCTGCGTTGGGTGGTTGTGTCTTATTCCTGTCATTTCGTTTTTGTTTTTTTTATTAGTACTTCATCCATCACGGTACAAAGGTGGTTCAGCCGTCTTGGTCACTTTCTTGGTTTGAAAAAAGGTTTTGATTTGCTTTAAGATGTTTTAAACACTTTTGTTTTCTTTTTAGTAAAAAATGGTTTTTGGTATTCCTAATTCCTCAAAAATTATCTCTACTTGTTTTACTGAAAAGTATTGTCCGTTTCTTTTACCCAGCTTTTCGGCAATACCTTTTATCCATTTATTAAATGTTGGATGACTTACTTGATAAAACCTCGCTAATTCATTTGGCATATATGGCTTAATCTCAATTGATTTTTTTTCTGATTGCATAGTTTCTTTTTATTAATTATTGATTTGAAAATTGATGATGGTGTTGTTGAAAATTTGCAAGAGGTCGAATTGCTTTTGCGCGATTAATTTTTTGCGATAGTTTACAACCGTTTTGATTGTTGGCTCTTGCAGATATTTAGTAATTGCTTTTGCAAGAAGAGTTATGCCTTTATTATATTCAGGAACTGATATGCGTTTGACTATACAAAAATTACAAAAAACGCCCTAATTGAGTTTCAAGAAATATCAAATTTTTTACCACCTAAAGTGGCAGCTTTTATTTCTGTTTTTCTGAAAAAGCCGAAAGTAGCAAAAACTAATAAAGTTTTCTATTTAGGAGACTATTATGACACGTGGTGGTCGGATAAAATTACAAATTGGTGTAAAGATCATCCCGGTATACATCCTGACACAGATGAACAATTAAGCAAATCAATTATTACTCCCTTCAAGAAAAGTGTTGAAATTCGAGATGGCAATGATCTCATTGAAGCTATAAGATATAAATTAGAAAAAACTTATGAAGTTGAAATCTTTTCTGAATTAAATATTGATTTTAGCGGTATTAAAAGGTCAACCAGATTTTTTACAGGGGTCGATCAATTAATGACTGGTATTTCAGCACTTTTCGCCCCAATAAAAAAAAGAAGCTCAATATCTAATAAAGTAACTATTTCCTGTAATATCGAAGAAATTAATGAGCAATTTGTCACAGTTCTTGAAATTCGGCATCTGAATTCACACTGTGATAAAGAATTCGATCCCACCGTAATACTAAATGGTGATATGCTTACCGCAAAGAATGAATTTAATTCTTTATGCGACTGGTATATATCAGCACACTTTATGAATGGCTCTTATGGAGTATTTATGCTTGATTCTACAGGTGAGATCAAGAGTAAAGAGTTAAAAGAACCAACAAATGATTTTACACACAAATTAATTTTTTATTAAGATGTTATATATTTTAGATGATGACCAATTTAATTCTATAAGGTCATCTTATAATTGCGACTTTGTTCTTAAGCCTTCAAATAAAATTTGTTATTATAAAAACGAAGATCAGATTGACTTTGATATTTCAGATTTGCGAGAGAATGATTTCGTTTGCTTTCACAATTCCTTTCCTTGTGACAAAACGCTGATAACAAATAGATTGATGGAAATTAATGAAACCTCTAGCAGTTTTACTTTAATATGTTTTAGTGCTGCGGCAGAATTTTATAATTTGATAGTTGAAAAGAAATTCATTAAAATCCATAAGGACAGATTTTACCATAATTTAAAAACTTTTGTAGACTCTGAATTTGATATAAATCATCTCTTGTACGGTGAATTTAGTAAAGATATTGAGCTTTCAATAATTCAAAAAAGGATTAACATGGCTTTATTTTCCTTTTCTAAATTTTCGGAACTCCCAATCAAAGAATTGCAGCCAAGGGATTTAAAAAGAATTTGTGAACTTACCGGCTTTAACTATCAGGAACTTATTAATAAAATCAGTGACTATAATGTAGATAAATTCAAGCGTTTTATTAATGTCTTAATTCAAAATAAGTAAAATGAAATTACTATTAATCAATAGTTCGGTAATTTTTTAGAGTCGTTATTAACAAAGATATGTATAAAAATTTATGGGCATTGAAGTAGAATAAAAAGAAAAAAGCATGAAGGTTGTTTTGTGAAAAAAACTCAACATGCTTTTAACAGGAGCG
>CAISYK010000104.1 GCA_903889605.1 uncultured Bacteroidota bacterium | reverse complement strand
GTTGATGAACTCTGGTTCTAATGGCTGTAATTCTTCGTAGGTCAGACATTTATATTTCGCCATTTTCAATATTTCCATTTGGGAATCATTTTGTGTACTGCATTTATTATTATCCATAAACATACTTTGGTTTATTCAACAAAAATACTGTAATTCGCAGAACAAAAAAATAAAGTTAAAACTAAAAATTCTTTCCGCTGTTTGCGGAAGGTCAGGAGGACATCATGAACATTACTCACACAGTAACCGATCGTTTTTTAAGGTATGTAAAAATTGATACTCAAAGCGATTCAGAATCAACCACTTGCCCTTCTACAGAAAAACAAAAAGATTTAGGATTGGTGCTGGTTCAGGAACTTTTGGAGATGGGTATAAGTGATGCTCACATGGATGAACACGGTTATATATACGCAACTGTCCCTGGCAATACCTCAAAAAAAGTTCCGGTAATTTGTTTTTGTTCGCACATGGATACTTCACCGGATTGTTCGGGTAAAGATGTGAATCCGCAGCTGCATAAAGCTTATGAAGGAAAAAATATTGTATTGCTGAATGATAAAACACAAATCATAAAAGTAAGTGAACATCCATCATTGCTCAAACAATTAGGTAACGATATAATTACAACAGACGGAACCACATTGCTTGGCGCTGATAACAAGGCTGGTATAGCTGAAATCATGGATGCCGCGCATCATTTTATTACACATCCTGAAATAAAACATGGTACTATAAAAATATTATTTACGCCTGATGAAGAGATCGGCCGAGGAGCAGATAAAGCGGATATTAAAAAATTAGGTGCTGATTATGCTTATACTATTGATGGTGAAGAGCTCGGACATCTTGAGAATGAAACATTTTCGGCCGATGGACTTACTATAAAAATTCACGGTGTTAGCACACACCCTGGGTTCGCAAAAAATAAAATGGAAAGTGCAATTAAAATTGCAGGCGAAATTATTGCTTCCCTGCCTAAAGATACAATGAGTCCTGAAAGCACAGACAAAAAGCAGTGTTTTGTTCATCCCGTAAATATTTCCGGGGCCATAGAAGAAACTACAATTCAATTTATTATTCGTGCTTTTAATGAAGAAGAATTAAAAATACAAGAAGATTTTTTGAAAAATTTAACAGATTCTATTCTCAAAAAATATCCAAACTCTAGTTATGAATTTATTGTGAAACAGCAATATCGTAACATGAAACAAGTGCTTGATAAAAATCCGGAAATAGTAAACAATGCGATGGAAGCAATCCGCAGATCCGGTATTGAGCCTGTATTATCCAGTATAAGGGGCGGAACAGACGGCTCGCGATTTTCATACATGGGATTGCCTTGTCCGAATATTTTTGCAGGTGAGCATGCCTTTCATTCAAAGCACGAATGGATATCCATACAGGATATGCAAAAAGCCGTTGAAACAATCGTAAATCTTTGTTTGATCTGGGAAGAGAAATCAAAATGATTTCTGTTGTCCTTATGCCTAAATATTTTTTATCATTTATATAAGCTGCGTCCAGCTATTTAATTAGCGTTTTTGTATATTTATTTATCATATATATACACTTT